>JAURHO010000019.1 GCA_030833265.1 Crocinitomicaceae bacterium
TTGTCAAATGATTTTGGCACAACAACTTCTGCAAAAACGCCAGACTTAGGCTTGCTAAAATGCTGTAAAAAACGGTAATTAGCTAATAACAGGCCTTCCAAAAACGCATAAAGATCTGTGTTTTCTCCGTTTTCAATTTTCAGACAAACGGCTTCATCATGTAAATACTTCTCGACTTTATCGGCTAAAATGCGGAGCGCCTCTGCATCTTGACCTGCTTTGATTTCGAATTCAAAATGCGTTTTGGTTTTAGTGTAGTCAAAGTCTTTGGCTGCTGGCGTGTTGGGCACAAAACGCAAAACTGAGGGCTGCTTATCTTTGGATTGGTAGTTGATTGAGAGCATTGTTGTTTTTTTACAAAGTTAACAAGAAAGCGACTGCTATTTCGTTAAATCTTCCCGATGTTGTTCAAGAAATTTATCGATCAAGCGGGGTAAGGGTAAACTGGAAATTTCTTCGAAAGGATAATGCTCAAGCTCCTTCTTTTCAGCCGCAAATGGGGCACGGATAAAAAACGCCTTGATATTTTGATGCGTCAATATATGCTTGAAAGGTGCAGAGCGCCAAGCCGCATCAAAATGCGCTAAATAAGCTACTTGCGCTTCTTCAGAACTCAATTCCACGAGTGGAAACTGATACAAACCTTCCCAGATATCTCCAGCACCGCGTTTTTCAAAGGCGAGGTAACCCTGCTGATTCGGTACAACATGATACACAAAAAACCGCGGCCTTACTTTCACCTTTTTTTCCTTGACCGGTAACTGCTGTACTTTTCCTTCCGAAAAAGCCACGCAAGAAAGCTGCAAAGGACAAACTTCACAATTTGGCGATACTGGTTTGCACTGCAATGCACCAAATTCCATCATAGCTTGGTTGTGTTGAGCCGCTTGTTTGGGATCAAGTATTTCCTCTGCAATTTTTTCAAACGTCTTTTTTCCTGAAGTGGAATTGATGGCTAAGTCAATTCCAAAATACCTACTGAGTACTCTGTAAACATTGCCGTCGACAACGGCATGCGGTAAGTCAAAAGCAAATGAGGCAATAGCTGCAGCGGTATATGGCCCAATGCCTTTAAGTTGAAGCAGGCCCTGATAACTTTCTGGAAATCTGCCATCGTAATTTTGGCTTATGATTTGAGCAGTTGCATGCAGATTTCGCCCACGGCTGTAGTAACCAAGCCCCTGCCAAAGACTCAAAACTTCTTGTTGGCTAGCGTTTGCTAATGCATGAATATTGGGAAAGGCATGGACAAATTTATTGAAATAAGGCAAGCCCTGATCGACGCGTGTTTGTTGTAAAATCACCTCGCTAAGCCAAATCTGATAAGGATCTTTGGTGTGTCTCCAGGGCAAGTTGCGCTGGTGAATTTCATACCATTTGATCAAGTCCTGACTGAGTGCGCTCATAATATTTCAGAAAAATTCGTGGAAAATTACGCATATAATGTTTCTGTGAAGTATTATTGCGCCGCTATTAATCACCTAATCAATAACCAAAGAGATATGACAAAAGCGGATATCGTTGCAAATATTGCAGAAGAAACCGGATTGGAAAGAGCAGAGGCACTTCGTGCAGTAGAGGCTTTTATGAACAACATTAAAGCTTCTATGGCTGACGGAAAAAATGTGTACTTACGTGGGTTTGGAAGTTTCGTAGTGAAAGAACGCGCTCAAAAAACAGGTCGCAATATCTCAAAAAACACCACGATCATCATCCCGGCGCACAACATCCCTTCCTTCAAACCTTCAAAAACTTTCGTTGACGAAGTTAAGAACAAGGTTAAGGTGAAATAAGATTTCTTTTTTACTGAAATTTGTATTACCTTTGCACTCCCTTTGCGGGGGTGCATTTTTTTTGTAACAAAGTACTAAACATATAATATACTCATTATGCCAAGCGGTAAAAAAAGAAAAAGACACAAGATGGCGACGCACAAGCGTAAAAAAAGACTTAGAAAAAATCGCCACAAGAAGAAAAAATAATTTCTTCTTTCATATGTAAACGCATAGAGAGCTCATTGATTTTTCTTTGAGCTTTCATTGTTTCATCCTGTAAATAATTTCAAGTGAATTTAGAACTCGTTGTAGACGCACGGTCAAACGGCGTCTGGATAGCATTGCTGCGCGACGGGAAGTTAATTGAGTTGCACGAAGATCGCGGCAACACTGACTTCTCTGTAGGCGACATCTATTTAGGACGAGTACGACGCGTAGCAAATGGACTCAATGCTGCTTTTGTTGACGTCGGTTATGACAAAGATGCATTTTTGCATTACCATGACCTCGGCCCACAATACGTATCCTTCTCAAAATATGTTAAAGATAGCGTAGCTGGAAAACAAAATGTAGCTGACCTTCAATACTTTAAGCTAGAAAAAGAAATCCCAAAAGAAGGCAAAGTATCCAATATACTTTCTTCTTCTCAAGCCATCCTCGTTCAGGTTGCCAAAGAACCGATTTCTCAAAAAGGACCTCGCTTAAGCTCAGAAGTCACCCTTGCTGGCCGTTACCTCGTACTCGTGCCCTTCTCAGATAAAATTTCTGTGAGTCAAAAAATTAAAGATACTGCTGAAAAGGAGCGTCTGAAAGAACTCATGGACCGCATTAAACCAAAGAACTTTGGTGTCATTATTCGTACTGTTGCTGAAAATAAATCAACGGCAGACCTCGAAACAGACCTTTCGAATCTACTCGAAAAATGGCGCACCCTCCACGCAAATTTAAAAGGGGCTCAACCCCCAAGACGCGTACTCGGAGAACTCAATACCACGAATTCCATTTTGCGTGATTTGCTCAATGGTAATTTCACAAATATCCATGTCAATGACGAAGCAATGGCCATCCAAATGAAGGATTACATTGCAGAAATTGCCCCAGGACGCGAAAAAATTGTCAGAAACTATGACAACCGTGTTGCTATTTTTGAGCGCTTTGGTATAAACAAGCAAATCAAAACACTCTTCGGTAAAAAAGTGCCTCTTCAAAGTGGCGGCTATCTCATCATTGAGCACACCGAAGCAATGCACGTTATTGACGTCAATAGTGGAAATCGTAAAGGAGCTGACGGCCAAGAATCAAACGCACTGGCTACCAACATCGAGGCGGCTGAAGAAGTAGCAAGAGTTTTACAACTCAGAGACATGGGTGGGATCATCTGCGTCGACTTCATCGACATGCATGACCGCGAGAACAACAAGATTCTCTATGACAAAATGAAGGAATTCATGAAGTCAGACCGCGCCAAACACAACATGATTCCGCCGTCTAAATTTGGCATCATTGAAATCACACGTCAAAGGGTACGCCCAGAAACCGATATTCAAACTGCCGAAACATGCCCAACTTGTAATGGTAGCGGCGAGGTGCAAGCCAGCATTTTATTTGCCGAAGAAATCGAAACCAATCTCGATTACCTCATCAATGACCGACGCTTGAGTGGTGTAACCCTACTGGTGCATCCTTATCTTGAAGCCTTCTTCAAAAAAGGCCTCATGAGCAGACAACTGCGTTGGTTTTTCAAATACAAAAAATGGATTCCTGTGCGTGGCGTAACAGCACACCACTTACTCCAGTATACTTTTGTTGACAAAGAAAACAACGAAATCCCATTGTAATGACAGCGCCTCGCGCTTATGACCTCACACAAATGCTTCAGAAATCTGAAGCATTTTGTGCTTATCAGGAGCGTTGTAGCCACGAAGTACTTGAAAAACTCAAGCGCCTGGGCGCACAAGAAGGCGAGGTCATTCAAATTATTAATTCATTAATAGAAAACAAGTTCCTCGACGATGCCCGTTTTGCGCGCGCCTATGCCATTGGTAAATTGCGCATTAAATATTGGGGAGTGAACAAGATCAAACAAGGCCTACAACTCAAGCGCATTGATCGAGAAATCATAGAGCAGGCCATTCATGAAATGTACGATACCGAAGACTATTTGGGAATTCTTCAAAATGTGGCTCAGCGCAAATGGCAAGAACTCCATAAAGAAAAAGACCCCTGGATGCGCAAGCAAAAGCTGTTTCGCTTCTTGGCATCCAGGGGTTTTAATTACGACGAATTTTCAGGATTGAAATTCGACTAGATCAGTGTAAATGCTGCTTTTTAGTTCGGATGAATCAAGGTATTTGCGCCGTTGATCCAGTTGGCAGGGCCTCCCGCTTCGTATCCTTTAGAACCAAGTGGTGCAAGATTCATTTTGCCATCAGACATTTTTTCTGGCTTTACAAACCAGCAGGTAGGATAGCCACGCACGCCAAATTGCTGTTGTAAACCGCGGTTTTGTGTCTTGATTGCTTCTGTTTGTGGTACTGAACGTGGAAAATCGAGTTCAACTAAAATCACATTTTCTTTGGCCCACTTTTCGAATTCAGGGGTTTTGAAAACTTCATTTTGTAAACGGTGACACCAGCCGCACCAGTCAGAACCGGTAAAGAATAACATCATAGGCTTGTTCTCTTTTTTCGAAATAGCAGTTGCTTCATTGATGTCGGTGTACCAGGTCATGGCAGCTTTTTGAGCAAAGCTCATTTGACCGATGATCAGTAAGGTAAAAAGGGCGATTGTCTTCATGAATTTTTTTTCTAAAGTTAACGATATTGTCCACATTGACAAAAACCGTGCAAAACATCATTTGGTCGGATGAAAAAAAAATAATCCTATATTCGTTTCAAATTACTAACCATGAAACTACAACTACTACTCTCTTTTTTGGTATTTAATGTGTTGATATATGCACAGTTACCTACCCAAACAGTACGCGGAAAAGTTTTTGACAGCGAAACAAATTACCCACTAACCGGCGCCAAATTATTGATTGAGGTTGATGGCCAAAAATACATGGCAGCAGCCACAACTGATGGCTCATTTAGCATTGTGAAAGTCCCTGTCGGAAAGCATCAATTGGTAGCGAGTGCAGCATTTTATGATTCACGCACACTCACAATTGAAGTGACTTCAGGCCGCGAGTTAATTGTTCAAATTCCTTTACAAGAAAAAATATCAGAGCAAAATGCTGTCCGTGTAGTAGGCAGAAAACAAGGCGAGGTCTTGAATGAAATGGCAGTTTTATCGGCACAGCAGTTCAGCGTTGAAGAAACAAATCGTTACCCAGGCTCCAGAATGGACCCAGCGCGTATGGCCTCAAATTTTGCAGGCGTAAACGGTGCCGACGACTCTCGAAATGACATCGTTGTTCGTGGTAACTCACCACTTGGCGTTATTTATCGTGTAGAAGGCATCGACATCCCGAATCCAAATCACTTTGCCATTTCTGGTACATCAGGAGGCCCAGTTTCGTTATTAAACAATAAAATCTTGGGTAATTCTGACTTCTTCATGAGTGCCTTTCCAGCTGAATACGGAAACAGTCTTTCCGGTGTCTTTGACCTTAAATTGAGAAATGGTAACAATAACCAACACGAATTTACCGGCCAGTTTGGTTTGTTAGGAACTGAATTTTTGGCTGAAGGCCCTCTCAGTAAAAACGGCAAGTCGAGTTATCTTATTATGGGTCGTTATTCTACCCTAACTATTTTCCAAAAGCTCAATATCAATTTAGGTACTGACGCGATTCCAAAGTACTACGATGGTGCCTTCAAGTTCAATTGGATGTTGAAGAATGGAGGTCAACTTGCCCTATTTGGTATGGGAGGAAGTTCCGACATTGCCATTAAAATATCTGATTTCAAGGAATACACCGAGGATCTATACGGGGAAGGTGACCGCGATCAATATTTTGGTACTAGCATGATCACCTCTGGTTTGAATTATAAAAAGAGCATCAATGAAAAGACTTTCATTTCCTCGACATTGGCATTTAGTCAAGAAATGCAAAGAACTAACCATGATTACTTGCGCAATCGTAGATTAGACACCCTGACCAACGAAATCGTTTACGATTCTTTATATGCCATGATGGCCTATCGTTTCAAAGTACAGAAATTGAGTGGTTACACTGCCGTCAATCATAAATTCAATAAACAGCATTTAATCAAAGTTGGATTGAGCTTTGATTTGATTTCAATGAATTTCTTAGATTCATGTTTGTATAACCTAGACGTTCCGGACAATTACGAATTACGCTGGAATTACCAGGGTTCAGCAGCAATTATCCAGCCTTTCGTTCAATGGAAGTGGCGTGTATCAGACAACATGGACGTCACCGCTGGTATCCATGCTCAATATTTTACCTTGACAAATAGTATTAGCCCGTTCGAACCTCGTTTGGGTTGGAAATACAAAATGGATAATGGACAGGCCATTTTTGCTGGTGGCGGTCTGCACAGTATGATTCAGCCTTACTATACTTATGCTTATAAAGTATTGCCAGGCACAAACAATCCAAATAGCAATTTGAATATGGACTTCTCGAGAAGTGCCCATTCAGGTATTGGCTATGAGAAATCGTTCAACAAAGGTTTCAATATCAAAACGGAAGCCTATTATCAATATTTGTATAATATTCCTGTTACGGTTGCCCCTTCTTCATTCTCAATGATCAATGTAGGAAGCGGTTTTTCTAGATTATTTATGGATGAATTACAAAATACAGGAGATGGTTATAATTATGGTTTAGAATTGACGGTTCAGAAGTACTTTGATAAGACCTTCTTCTTTTTATTCTCCGGAACAGTTTATAATTCACAATACAGAGGAAGCGACATGGTTTGGCGCAATACGTCATACAACGGAAATTACGTCGTCAATTTATTAGGTGGTAAAGAATTTAAAGTGGGCGAACGCAGTGTTATTGGTATCGGCGGAAAGGTAACTGCCGCTGGTGGTAAGCGTTATGGCTTTGTAGATATTGCAGCAACGAATAGTGCTAAAGAGATCATCTTCATGGATTCTATGTTTAATGAGCGCCAGTTCCGCGATTATTTCCGTGCTGACCTCAAAATTTCTTGGCGCAAAAATGCAGACCGCGTTACCCACGAATTTGGTTTAGACTTAGTGAATATTTTAGGTACTAAAAACCTCTTGACTTTGGCTTATAAACCAGCATTAACGCCTCAAGAAATTGCAAATCCAAATTTTGAACCGTTTGCTGAAAAAACTCAGTTAGGTTTCTTCCCGATTTTCTATTATAAAATCGACTTCAAAGCGGCAAAAAGATAGACCGCTCAACGCAAATTCCTTTTAACTTTGCATTTCAATTGAAGCGCAATGAAAGGAATTTTAAGTTACCAATTAGTGGACCCTCAACTTCCAAATTCAGAGGAGGGTTGGTTTATTGAAAATGAGCACGGAGCTTATAAAATAAACGACATTTCTATAAAAAAAATAGTAAGTGGACGCTATGCCGTATCTGAAGGATCTGAAGTTCTATTTGAGCTCGAGCCCAACTGCAAAGTAAGCGATCAAACAACGGTTAAGCACGCAGTAGTTGCCAAGTTGCATTTAGAAGAAGAAAACCCAACCAAAATCTTCTTAATTGATATCGACGGCACTATCTGTGACGACATCAAAAACGAAGAGAGTCATTTGTATCCAGGCGCCAAGTTATTCCCAAATGCATTGGAAGTCATTAACAAATGGTACAATGAGGGGCACATCATCACCTTTTTTACGGCCCGTGAAGCCAAAGACCGCGAGGTTACGGAACAATGGCTGAAAGAAAACGGATTTCTTTACCATGGCCTTGTAATGGATAAACCGCGCATCAAAGACGGCCAAGAATATGTCTGGATTGACAACCGTAAAGTACGCGCCGTTACTTACATGGGTACTTGGTCAGAGCTCACTGAAGTCGATGCAAAAATTAAGGTTTTTGCTTAAGCCCCTTTTCTTTTGAAAGCCAAAGAGCTTGCTTTACTCCTAGACAAACAAGCGTACTCCGAGAGTAGCAGTATTCTGCATTTTTATACGCAAGAAAAAGGCTACCAAACCTTTATTTTTAAAGGTGGTCTTAAAAAGAAAAAAGCGCTCAATCAGCTAGGGCTTTACGAACTCACTTATTTCAAAAGACCAGAATCTGATCTCGGCATCATCAATCAACTCGATTTTGCGTGGTCTGCATTTCAAATGTATCAGCATCCGCAGAAAGTTTTATTGGTGTTTTTTGTGGCGGATATTCTGAAGCAAACGCTGCGCCATCAAGGCCCAGATCCATTGCTATTTGACTTTCTAAGAACACAGATTATTGGCTTAGAGACCAACAACAATGACAAATATTTCCCGACTTCTTTTTTAGCACAGTACCTAATGATCATGGGCTATGCGCCGCTGCTCGAACACGAAGATCCCAATCATTTTGATTTAAAAAGAGGCGTTTTTGATGCGGCGCAATTAGAATCTATTGACTGCATCGATGATCCGGGTTTGGTTGCTTTTTTAAAAGCCCAATTTTGGCCTACTGAAGAGCCGCAATTTCAGAAAGAACATCTAAAAGCTGGTTTGCAAATTTTAGTCAGGTACGCAGGCATGCACATTCCGGGGTTTCATTTAGATAAAACCTTGGAAATTCTTCATGAAACGCTTTACAGTTAGCGTTTTCTAGCGAAAAAGTCTTTTAGCAATTGGCTGCATTCAGCCTCCATGATGCCGTTTTCAACTAAAGTTGCCGGATGATACAGTTGTGCACCTGTGGCGCTTGCTCCGCGTTTAGAATCGCGGGCCGCAAATACAATTTTGTCTATCTGAGACCAATACAAAGCGCCCGCACACATACAGCACGGTTCGAGCGTTACATACAACGTGCATTCTTTGAGGTATTTGGCCCCTAGATATTGTGCAGCAGCCGTGATAGCTTGAATTTCTGCGTGGGCTGTAACATCGGTCAGTTGTTCCGTTAAATTATGCCCGCGGGCAATAATTTGATTTTTACAAACAATAACAGCACCTACAGGAACTTCATCGGCATCAAATGCCTTTTGTGCTTCCAAATAGGCTTGTTTCATAAAATATTCATCGTTGAACGGACTCAGCATGGCACAAGATTACAAACTTTCTAGTAATTTTCCGACATGAATTTAATGGACCTCTTTTTATTTGCGCCGCTCGTTTATGGCGCTTATAAAGGTTACAAACGCGGGCTGATTATGTCCTTGTTTATGTTATTGGCAATTGTTGTGGGCTTATATGCTGCTTTTCAACTCAATGATGTCTGCGTTGATATCGGCGTAAAAACACTCAATTGGGAGAAAACCACGTTAGTTCCTCTTTGCTTTGTGGTCTTATTTTTGGGCATTGGTGCAGGTGTGTATTTTGGAGGCAAACTTCTTGAAACTGCTCTCAAAGTGGTCAAACTATCTATACTTAATAACCTAGCGGGTGCTTTACTCGGAATTTTACAATGGATTTTTTTAATCGCTACGCTTTTGTTGTTTGTCCTTTCTTTAGACAGAAAGCAGTCACTCATTTCGGCGCAAAAAAGAAAAGAATCCTTAGCGATTCCATTTTACACCAAATTTTTACAACTTGGCTTACCTAGGGCATCTGAGGCTTATTTATTTAAATCTTATCTCGAACAAGCCCCTTCATTCACAGATTCAACCACCATTTTCGAACATGAAAGCAATTAGTTTCTTCTTCTATTTGACATTAACTCAGGTTGTGAATGCCCAAACTGCCTTAAGCGCTGCGCCCATGTCTAACAACTTTGATTTGCTTCAAGACCGTAAGGAAAAGACTATAAAATCAGGCACTTATTTTGGTTTACAGAGTGGGCGGTTTTATGTGCTTGAATACGGCTGGGAGCGCCAGCGTAAAGTCAAGCAGGGCTTTTTAGATCACAACACGACTGCCTTGCATCATGGCCTAAACGTAACCTATGATTTTTCTAGACTGAATCCAGTTCTAGGCTATGATCTAGGTTTTTGGCGCCGTACCGGAAATTTCGACCTCACCTATGGCTTAAATGCAGCTATCAGGACAGACTTACATCAACTCAGAATAGGTATTTGCCCAACAATTGGTATTAAAGTTTGGCAATTGCATGTTCAAACAGGCATGTATTTATTGGCCCCGTTTTATGCCTTTAATAATGCAACGTTTAATAGCAATACCTTCTTCATTTCTGCCCGTTTTTTACTTGTTCAGGAAAAGAAGGAACGGCCAGCAAGCCCACCCAAAGGCGCCTAATTTTTTTAAACGGGTAGTTTTCAGTAAATTTCGTTGAATTTTATTGAAATGAAAAAACTCTATACACTGCTATTCGGCTTAATGTTAAGTGCATTTGCTTGGGCTCAAGCTCCGGTAGTCAGTATCACAGCAAGTAGTACTCAAGTTTGCGCGGGTAGTACACTCACGCTTACCGCAAACTCCAATATTTCAGGATCAACTTTTTTGTGGTCAACCGGCGCTACTACAAGCGCCATTTTTGTGAACCCCAATTCCAATACAACATATTCTTGTATTGTTACTGCCAACGGGCTATCGAGTTCGGCAAGTCAGGCCATTTCGGTGCTTGCAAACCCAACCGCCAACGCCGGAACCGACTTCACTAAAACTTGTGTGAGCAATGCCAACGGTGCTTTTATCGGCATGACAGCTCAACCGGGCGTTACCTACAGTTGGTCACCGACTACGGCCTTAAGTTCAGGCACTGCTGCCAACCCAACCGCGAATCCAACGGCAACCACCACTTACACTTTAACAGCTACCAACACGCAGTCTGGCTGTGTGGCTACAGATGCGGTTGTTGTAACGGTCAATCAGACCTTACCAATAGCTGATGCGGGCCTAGATGGCGAAAAAACTTGTGCTCAAAACAGCACTGGTGTTCAAATAGGCGCGCTTCCACAAAGTGGCCAAACCTACGCCTGGACGCCAAGCACGGGCCTCAGTGCTACGGGTGTTGCTAACCCAATCGCCAACCCAAGCACTACCACCAACTATACACTTACTGTTACCAATGTTGCCAATGGTTGTACAGCCACGGATCAAGTTTTAGTGAGCGTCAATACGACCTTACCTACAGCCAATGCTGGCCTTGATTTCACCAAAACGTGTGTTTCAAATAGCTATGGTTTGGCCATTGGGCAAGTAACAGCAAGCGGTGTAACCTACAGTTGGTCGCCAAGCACGGGCCTGAGTTCGGCAACGGTGTCAAACCCAACGGCGAATCCAAGTGCAACGACAACCTATACGCTCACGGCTACCCAAGTGAGTAGTGGCTGTACGGCCACCGATCAAGTTTTGGTAACCGTGAATCAGCAAGTGCCAGTAGCAAACGCAGGTGTAGATTTACTGAAAACGTGTACGCAGAACAACGCAGGTGCAACACTAGGCAGCGCCGCACTTACAGGTTGCACTTACAGCTGGATCCCAAGCACGGGCCTCAGCAGTGCCACTACCAGCACGCCTTTTGCGAACCCTACGCAAACCACAACCTACACGGTTACGGTAACCCAAGCATCATCGGGCTGTACGTCTACAGACCAAATGACTTTTGATGTCAATGTGGCTACGCCAATAGCCAATGCAGGTGTCGATTTCAATAAAACATGCTTGCAAAATACCAATGGTCTGCAGATCGGCAGCACAGCAGTGGCAGGCTACACCTACACTTGGTTCCCGACACTCGGCTTGTCGAGCTCCACCGTATCAAACCCGATTGCCAACCCTACGCAAAGCACCTCCTACTTACTCACGGTCACCGACCAAGTATCTGGCTGTACGGCCACAGATCAAGTTGCGGTAACTGTCAACACCACTGCACCTACAGCCAACGCTGGTAATGACTTCTCAAAAACGTGTGTGAGTAATACTGCAGGGCTATTGATAGGCGCAGGAACCACAGCAGGGAACACGTACAGCTGGTCTCCGAGTACAGGTTTATCGAGCGCAACGATTTCAAACCCACTTGCAAATCCGAGTGTAACTACTACTTACACACTTACTGTTAATAATCCGGCTTCAGGTTGTTCGGCAACTGATGTTGTAATTGTTACAGTAAATCAAACACCACCTCTTGCTGCAGCAGGCACTGACTTCCTAAAAAATTGCTATCAGAATTTTACTGGAAGTGTGATCGGAATGACACCCGTTACAGGAAATTCATATCAATGGAGCCCAATTGCAGGTCTCAATTTTTCAACTGCGGCTAATCCGGTTGCCAACCCAGCCATAACAACTACTTACACACTTACCGTAACCAATGTTGCCAATGGTTGTGTGGCCACCGACCAGATTATTGTAACTGTTGATATTGCGACGCCAAGTGCCAATGCAGGAAATGATTTTTCGATAAATTGTTTTGGAAATTCAGCCGGCGCTTCTATCGGGACAAACCCAGCTCCGGGCATCACTTACTCTTGGACACCAGTTGCCGGCTTAAGCGCTACTGCAACGTCCAATACTTGGGCTAACCCGAACCAAACCACAACGTACACACTAACTGCTTTGAATCCTATAAACGGATGTTCAAGCATAGATCAAGTATTGGTATCTGTGAATTTAACAGCACCTATTGCCAATGCAGGTCCAGATAAACTCAAAAACTGTAGCATCAATACGGCAGGAGCACAAATAGGAACACTAGCTCAGGCTCAAACGAATTACAGTTGGTCCCCAACAACAGCACTTTCTACGCCAAATGCTGCTCAAACTTGGGCTAATCCGTCGCAATCAATGTGGTATGTGCTCACTGCTACTAATTGGGCAAGCGGTTGTACGGATATCGATTCTGTTTATTTTGAAGTCAATGTGGTTCAACCCATCATTGAAGCTGGGCTCAACCAAAGTGTTTGCCTGGGAGATTCTATTTTGGTGTCGGCAACTTATCCGACTGGAACGCAGATGAGTTGGAACAATGGTATCCAAAATAATCAGTATTTCATCCCAACAGTTTCACAGTATTATACGCTCACCGTTATTGCTACCAATGGTTGTCAGAGCCAAGATTCACTGTTTGTTCAAGTAAATCCTTTGCCAGCTATCTATGCAGGCCAAGATATTGAGGTTTGTGCGGGGCAAACAGTCACTTTAGCGGGTAGTTTCGGAACCATCTATTATTGGTCTGGTGGCATTCAAAATGGGGTGTCATTCATCCCTACCACTAGCGGTGCGTATTCCGTTACTGGCCTTGACATCAATGGTTGCCAAAATACTGATCTTGTATTGGTTACAGTTCATGCCAATCCAGTTGTTAGTGCAGGTGTAGATCCAGCGCTTTGCTTGGGTGATTCCGTTTTGTTGTCAGCTACTGGTGCCTTGAATTATTCATGGTCAAATGGCATGGCAAATGGAAGCTATATCACACCAAATTTCACGACACTTTTAGAAGTCACTGGCACTAATCAGTTTGGCTGTACGGGTTCAGACTTATTTGAAATTACCGTGAATCAACCAACTTATTCTACCTTAAATGTAGTTTTCCAAGGTCCTTACACCTTAAATGGCATTACTTACAACCAGAGCGGCACTTACACGCAAGTGATTCCAAATGCGGCAGGTTGCGACAGTACCATTACGCTCAATTATGAATTGGTAGATGTGGGTGTTGAAGATATTGCACTTCAAACTATTGAAGCATATCCAAATCCATTCAATGACCAAATCTGGATGACCTACGATGAGAATTTAATTGGCGAGGTGTTATTCTTACTGGACCTCAGCGGCAGTGTGCTTGAGCAATATGAGTTGAGTGCTGATCTGAAAATGCAGCTCGAGTTAGGCGCGTTTCCAACGGGTACTTATTTACTAAGCACCCGGAAAACACTACCGATAAGAATCGTTAAATTATAAATCGAACTTGATGCCTTGCGCTAAAGGCAAAGAGTCAGAGTAATTGATGGTATTGGTCTGACGACGCATGTAAACTTTCCATGCATCTGAACCAGACTCGCGGCCACCACCTGTTTCTTTTTCACCACCAAAAGCACCACCAATTTCGGCACCTGATGTTCCGATATTGACATTGGCAATTCCGCAGTCTGAACCAGCCGCTGATAAGAATGCTTCAGATTCTTTGAGGTCATTGGTCATGATTGCTGAAGACAAGCCTTGTGGCACTCCGTTTTGAAGCGCAATGGCATTTTCAACCCCACCGCTGTATTTCATGATGTATAAAATAGGGGCAAAGGTTTCGTGCTGAACAATTGCAAAATGATTTTCAGCTTCGATGATGCATGGTTTGACATAGCAACCAGATTCATAACCTTCGCCAGAAAGTACTCCGCCTTCAACGATGACTTTTCCACCTTCTTTTTGTGCTGCTTCTATGGCTGCAAGGTAATTGTTTACTGCATCTTGATCGATGAGTGGGCCCACGTGGTTGTTCTGATCAAGTGGGTTACCAATGCGCAATTGCTTATAAGCAGCCGAAAGGGCATCGCGTACTTTATCAAAAACACTTTCGTGGATGATCAAACGGCGAGTTGAAGTACAGCGTTGACCTGCTGTTCCGACAGCACCGAATACAGCACCTGGCACCACCATTTTGAGGTCAGCACTAGGTGTAATGATAATGGCGTTGTTGCCCCCTAATTCTAATAAAGAACGACCTAAACGCTGACCAACGGCAGCACCAACGGATTTACCCATGCGAGTAGAACCAGTTGCAGAAACCAAAGGAACGCGTGGGTCATTGGCCATGAGTTTGCCAATTTCACCATCGCCGATTACTAAGCCAGAAACTCCTTCAGGGACGTCATTGGCAGCAAAAACTTCTTGTGCAATGCGCTGACAAGCAATAGCGGTAAGTGGTGTTTTTTCGGATGGTTTCCAAACACAGACATCACCACAAACCCAAGCTAGGGCTGTATTCCAGTTCCAAACAGCAACTGGGAAGTTAAATGCAGAAATGATACCCACAATCCCGAGCGGATGGTATTGCTCGTACATGCGGTGATTTGGACGCTCAGAGTGCATGGTTAAACCATACAATTGGCGAGAAAGACCTACTGCAAAATCACAGATGTCAATCATTTCTTGAACTTCGCCCAGACCTTCTTGTAAGGATTTCCCCATTTCATAAGAAACGAGTTTACCTAGTGGTTCTTTATAAAAACGAATGCGCTCGGCAAGTTGTCTGACAACTTCTCCGCGTTTTGGCGCAGGTACTTTTCTCCATTCTACAAAAGCAGCTTGTGCTTTTTCAATCACCTGATTGTATTGGTCAGGTGTAGCCATAGTTACATGTGCAATAACTTGCGCATCTACTGGTGAAACAGAAGCAATTTGAGCACCTGTTGAAGTGAGCCAATTGGCACCTGTTGAAGCACCTTGGTTATTTTCTTGGATCCCTAATTGACCCAGAATTTCTTTAATTTCAGCTTGAAGAGACATATTTGGTTGATTTGCAGACAAAGGTAGGGAATTTTTATTGTGTAACTTTGTAACATGAATGACCTTTCTACCGATCCAATTTGTGCCTTAGCCACCGCTAGTGGAATGGGGGCAATCGCCGTCATTCGCGTATCAGGAAAAGGTTCAAAAGCATTGGTATCTAAAGCCTTTTCAAAAGACCTCACCGCGCTTCCTTCTCATACCGTTCATTTGGGTTGGATGCTTGGCGCCAACGGCGATCGTCTGGACGAAGTGTTGGCCACGCTCTTTGACCACGGCAAAAGTTTTACCGGAGAAGAAAGCGTAGAATTGGCTTGTCATGGTTCTACATTTATTCAACAATTATTACTCCAACGACTTGCCGAATTGGGCTGTCGCCTTGCCGAACCCGGCGAATTCACAAAGCGCGCTTTTCTCAATGGCCGTCTAGATCTTTCTCAGGCAGAAGCCGTTGCCGATTTAATTGCAGCACAATCCAAGCAAGCACATCAAGTGGCCTTGCAACAATTGCGTGGTCGTTTTTCTTCAGAGCTTCAACAACTCCGAGAGCAACTCATTCAATTTGCAGCACTCATCGAACTTGAACTCGATTTCGGGGAAGAAGATGTAGAATTTGCAGACCGCACAGCACTTAAACTTCTTGTAGCAGAAGTCTTGAAAATGGTACGCCGTTTGGCTGCTTCTTTCGAACTCGGAAATGCCATCAAAAACGGGGTTCCAGTAGCAATTGTAGGGGCACCCAATACTGGTAAAAGCACACTGTTAAACCAACTTTTGGGTGAAGACCGCGCCATTGTCTCAGACATTGCTGGCACCACGCGCGATGTCATTGAAGAGGTACTCAATATTGAAGGCATCCAATTTAGGCTCATCGACACAGCGGGCATCCGAGAAACCACTGAAACAATTGAAGCACTTGGTATAGAGCGCTCTCAGCAAAAAATTGAACAAGCAAAAATTGTCTTGTGCCTCACCGATGCAAGCGATAGCGCAAATTTCACTGAGACAACTGCATGGGTCACGTCTTTAAAAACGTTGCATCCCGATAAGTATATTCTATTGGTTCAAAACAAAGCAGACCTAAAGGCTGCTTCAATAAACGAAGCATCAACTGCTTTTGATTTACAAATGAGCGCCCTCACAGGAAACGGTGTTGCTGAACTTAAAGCTAAGCTTGTTGCGCTCGTCCTCGGTGACTATAATGTCCAAGACGAAACCATTGTTTCCAACGCGCGCCACCAAGCCGCCTTGTTACAAACTGCTGCCGCTCTCGAACGCGCCCAAGAAGGCCTTTACGGGCACACCACTGCCGACTTCATCGCCATGGACATCCGCGAAGCCATGCGTCAGTTGGGCCACATCACCGGCCAAATAGACGTCGACACCGACATCCTCGGCGCGATCTTTAGTAAGTTCTGTATCGGCAAATAATTTCCCTACCTTCGTATCTAAATTTTTTAACCCTATGAAACTGCGTTTACTCGTTTTATTTTGTGTAGCTATTTTGGGCCTCAAGCCAGTGCTGGCTGAAGAAGGCATGTTGATTCCGTCTTTGATTGCAGCGTTTGAAAACGACATGAAGGCCAAAGGCATGAAGCTCAGTGCAGCGGATATTTATAGTGTGAACAGCACCAGCCTGAAAGATGCTATTTTTCAGTTTGGAGGAGGGTGTACTGCAGAGCTCGTTTCAGATAAAGGCTTGCTTTTGACCAACCACCATTGTGGCTATGGCCAGATTCAGGCGCATAGTTCTTTGGAACACGATTATTTGAAAAATGGTTTTTGGGCAAAGAATTTAGCAGAAGAATTGCCAAACCCTGGTTTAACGGCAACGCGCATTGTCCGCATAGAAGATATGACAGCAGCAGTGTTGGCAGGTGCAAGTTCTAAAGCAGATCAAGCTACAATAGCGGCAAACATCAAGAAATTGGTGGCGGCGGCAATTGCAGGCACCCACTTTGAGGCAG
>JAURHO010000001.1 GCA_030833265.1 Crocinitomicaceae bacterium
ACCTGCATTCAGTACTGTTGTGGTGAATCCATTGCCAATTGTTACCTTCAGTGCCACACCATTAGAAGGTTGCGCGCCATTAAGTGTGCAATTTACGGCCACAGACCTCACCAATGCTACTTATAGTTGGAGCACGAGCAATGCACTTAGTGCTTCGGGTGCAACACCAACAATCATTTTCCCTGCCGGCGGAACTTTTGATGTGACACTTGCTGCTACCACTGCTCTCGGTTGTTATGACATCCATACAGAAACGAACTATATCTACGTCGAAGATTTACCGGTGGCTTCGTTCGAATCACCAATTTCAGTATTCACACAAGAGGCGCAGTACGTCATGTTTGACAACCTTTCATTAGGTGCAACAAATTACGTTTGGGACTTCGGTGACGGGCAAATGGCTTATGACTTTGAGCCTTCGCATGTCTTCCAAAACACTATGGGTGGCTACACAATTACTTTAACCGCCCTCACAGATTTGCTCTGTTCAGATGCAACCACCGTAAGTATCGGCTATCAATACAATGAGTTGGTTTATATCCCAAATACATTTACTCCAGATGGCGACCAAAACAATCAGGTTTTCTGCCCAGTATTTTTCTCTGGTTTTGATCCAGCTAATTATGAACTGACCATCTACAATCGTTGGGGAGAAGTTATTTTTGAAAGTCATAATGCACTCGTTGGCTGGGACGGTACCTACGGCCCAGATGCAATTGATGTCCCTTCTGGTTTGTATCAGTATCGCATCGTCTACAAAAACCCTGATCTAGACGAACGCAAACTGATTACCGGCCATGTCAATCTACTGCGCTAATCTATAAAATCCTATCTTTGAGGCTGACCTGCTGAGCAGCACATGAAGGAACGCAGTTTTTATTCCAACCTCTTTTTTTCTTTAGGCCTGAACCTTTTGGTTAAGCCTGCGGCTATTTTTATCATCGATGCTGCTGTGCAAAATCGAGTAGGCGATGCTTATGGAATTTATTTTGCTTTTTTCAATCTTAGTTTAATTCTCTCTATTCTTTTTGATTTAGGCATTAATAATCTCAATATAAAACTAGCAGCTCAAGACATCGAGGAAGCCAAGAAAAGAGTGTCAAGCATCCTGGTTTTACGCCTGGTTTTACTGGCTTTGTATGTCTGTACCCTGATCGCCATTAAAGTGTTAACGTCCATCAGTTGGGTAGAATATGAGCTTATATTAATTTTTGGAATCAATCAATTTTTAATCGCGAATATTGCGTTTTTTAGAAGCTATTTTGCGGGCTTACATTGGTTTCGATTTGATGCATTGATAAGCGTCTTCGATCGTTTATTATTGATCGGAACGATGGGTTACTTACTCTATGTTGCCCCATTAGGATTAAAGTTCATCGACATCCAAACCTATGCTGTCATCCAACTTCTTTGTTATGCGCTGACTTTTTTAGTTGCAATAATAGGCCTCATTAAAAAAGTTAATCCCTCTTTTTTAAAACCTGACTTTTCGTTAATGAAGTCCATGATTAAAGAGTCCCTTCCTTATGCCTTGTTGATTATTCTGATGACGCTCTACACACGAAGTGATGCGCTCCTACTTAAGAATTTTGCAGCTATCAGTGAAGTCAGTTTCTACGCCCAAGCATACAGGTTGATTGACGCGCTCTACATGTTCGCGATGGTTTTTGCGGGCTTACTATTCCCAATGTTTGCCAAACAAATTAAAAACGACCCCAAACAACTTGAAGTGCTTACACTACAAGCGAGTCAATTATTGCTTGGTGCAAGCCTCATTTTTGTGGTATTTGCGTTTCTTAGCGGCAGCGCGCTTTTAGATCTAATTTATGAAAACACCAGTGTGCTCTCTGGAGAAATCCTGTTCTTTCTATCTCTCGCCTTTTTCGGAATGGCCTCTAATTTAATTTATGGCTCATTGCTCACGGCCAACGGGTCGCTTCAAGTATTAAACCTGAGTTCTCTGGGAGGGGTTGTATTAAATGTGGCGCTGAATTATTGGCTCATACAAGATGCCCATGCAGAAATGGGTGCCCTTGCAGCTGCAAAAGTAGCGGCCATCACTCAATTAACTGTTGCATTCATACAACGCTATTATTGCTATCGCCTCTTTCATATTAGGCTTCCAAAATCATTGATGCTCAGATTTCTTGGTCTTTTATTGATACTCATATTGTTCTATGTAGGGGTTTGGGTAGTGCTGTTTTCGAGCAGAATTTCAATTAGCCCAAGCTCCGTAATCATCTTATATACGATTGTGAGTATTGCACTCTTATTTTTATTTGGATTTATTGATCTGAAAGAAATAAGAAAACTCTTGCAAAAACGCGAAGCCATGAAATAAATATGGAATTTAGCAGTTAATGTCATAGCTTTGAAAAAAATTCGGTACCAAGCATAATATGGAAAATCAAAACCTTACTGAACAACGAAACGCACTCATGTTATTCCTCTGGAATAATAGAAAATCACTGCTATTATTTACAGGAGCTGCAGCTGTTATATCAATCATTATTTCGTTTTTAATTACACCACTTTTTCTATCTACGGCCATCGTTTTCCCGGCAGCCTCTAGCAACGTTTCGTTCTCAGAACAACGAAATGTCAAGGCAGCAGCCATGGACTTCGGAGAAGAAGAGCAAGCTGAACAACTCGTACAGATTTTATCGTCGTCTCGTATCCGCGACCGCGTTGTCAAAAAATTTGATCTTTTTGCAGCTTACGACATCGACAAAAACGATCCAAATAAGAACTACAAACTCAATAAAGCTTACAACGAACATTTTTCATTTGCCAGAACCCGCTACGGATCCATTCAAATTGATGTGTTAGACGAAAGCCCACAGCGCGCAGCCAATATGGCCAACGATATCGTAGACCTCATCGATACGATTAAAAATGAAATGATCCGCGAGCGTACTTTGCCGGCATTTCAAATCAACTTGCGCAAGAAACAACAAATGGAAAAAGAACGCGATTCCATTTTGAGCAAACTAGAGTCTTTGGCGGCACTAGGCGTTTTGCCAAACGATGCCCGAGCGACACTTTACCAAGCACTAGTTGATTCAAAAAGTCAGGATGAAAAGGATGAAATCCGCAAAAAAATAGAACTCAATAATAAATACGGTTCTGTCTACGACGGATTGGAATACCAACGCAATGAAAAAATTGTCAAGATAGAAGACTTCCGAGTCTCTTACGAACAAGCCGAATCGGATGCCAATGCCAACTTCACCCATAAGTTTGTCGTAGAGCGTGCCGTAGTTGCCGATCGCAAAGAAAAACCAAAGCGCATGATTATAGTTTTGGTGGCAACTGTCGGAGGTTTTCTTTTTGGTTTATTCTTCCTCCTTATCAGACAACGCATCGCAGAGCTCAAACTGAATGCATAAATGGTGAAAACCAAAACCCTTTTTGTTGTTACTTCGCTGTTATTGTTTTTGGCTTTAAGCGGCGTTTTTATTTGGCAGGATCTTGCTGTACTGACCCTATTCCCACTAGGTTTTTTAGGCATTTACTTTGCTCTTTTTGAAACTGAGAAGCTCTTTTTGAGTTTGGCATTTTTGACGCCCCTCTCTATCAATATTGAAGAATACACAGCTGCTTTTGGTCTTTTTGTACCGACAGAGCCTCTGTTATTTGGCCTGATGCTTTGGTTAAGTGCCCTGCAAATTAAAAAAGCATTTCTGCCATCTAACCTTTGGAAAAGTCCTTTGATTTGGGCTGTAATCATCTATTTTGCTTGGTTGCTGGTCTCTGCCGTTACAAGTTCGCATCCAATCGTTTCATTAAAATTTATTCTTGCTCGGCTTTGGTTTATTGTCCCAATGCTCTTCTTTGGCAGTTACTTTTTTCAAAAACGCCAGAACCGCTTTACCTTCATTTGGCTTTTTATAGTGGCCTGTGTTCTTGTCATTATTTACACTTTAGTGCATCACTCTTTATATGGTTTTGGAGAAAAAGAAGGTCATTGGGTGATGTCGCCCTTCTTTAAAGACCACACCATTTACGGTGCCATTGTCGCGTTAATCCTGCCACTTGCCGTTGGTTTGTATGTCTATAAAAAACACCATCCCTTATTGCAACTCACCCTTATCAGCTTGATCACCATTATCCTAATTGGTTTGGTTTTATCCTACACAAGAGCAGCTTGGCTAAGTGTACTGGCAAGTGTTGGGATTGCATTTCTACTTTATTATAAAATTTCTTGGAAGCCCATAGCGGCACTTGCCGTAATTGGATTGGGAATTGTGCTCTACAAATGGGATACTATCCAGATGGAGCTCGAACGCAATAAATATGAACACACTACCGAAGCTTTTGACGAACGCTTACAAAGTGCTGCTAATATTTCAACAGATGCTTCTAACTTGGAGCGCATCAATAGATGGAGTTGTGCCATGGAAATGTTCAAACAGAGACCTATTGTAGGTTACGGCCCAGGCACCTACGCGTTTGAATACGCCCCTTTCCAAAGACCTGAAAACCTGACCATCATTTCAACTAACTTTGGCGACATGGGAAATGCCCACAGCGAATACTTAGGTGCTTTGGCTGAAACCGGATTTATTGGGCTATTGACTTTTTTAAGTTTAGTCTTCTTTATCTTTTATACAGGAATACAGTTGTATTTCAGGATACCGAAAAGCTACAAAGAGGATCGCATTTTTATTTTAAGTAGCATCATGGCTTTAAGCACCTACTTTATACATGCTTTTCTAAATAATTACTTGGATACCGACAAAGCAGCTGTGCCTATTTGGGGCATTTGTGCAATGTGGTTGGTTTACGAGTCTGAATTAGGGCCATCAACGGCCGATCCAAAGTGACGGATTCAAAGTAACTGGATTCACCCCAACTACCTGATGCACTTCAAAGTGGCAAATTGACACACCGCCGTCATTGAGTAACGACCCTATCACTTGTTTGGTTGACACTTTACTTCCTACACTGACATAAGTCTCAGCTAAATTCCCATAAACTGTTCGGTATGCACCGTGTTTGATGATCACCACTTTGCCTGCACCAGGAACGGAAAATACGGTAGTCACTTCACCTTCAAATACTGCTCTTACTCTTGAACCGCGATTACAAGTGATGTCAATTCCATTGTTGTTCCATTCAACTCCGCTGAGCGTCGGGTGGTAATTTCGGCCAAAGCGTTCGGTAATGCTACCGTTGTCAACGGGCCATGGCAAGCGCCCACGATTGGCTTCAAAACTGCGTCCGATGGCAGCGCCTTCAGTGGATACAGGTGTAGCCACAACTTTTGGGGCTGGCGCAGTTGTAGTTGTAGCCTTTGGTGTGGCTGGTTTGGTGCCTGTACCAGAAGTTGTGGTTTGCGTAGCTGTTTGCTCTGCTGGTTTCGCTTTTGCAGCTTTTGCAAGTTCAGCCTGACGAGCCGCCTCTCTGGCTTTTTCTTTGGCGATATCAGCTCTAATGGCCGCATCAATTTGCTTCTTGAGCTGAATTTTCTTCTTTTCGTCTTCTTTTAATTGTGCAATGAGGGCCTGCTCCTCCTTTTTGAACTTTTCGTAAGATTTTTCTTTCTTGCTTTTATCCTTTTCTATGGCAGCTCTTTCTTGCTTCTTTTCTTCGAGCGCTAACTCTTTGATTTGCTTTTCATCTTCAATCTGATTGATTTCTTTTGAGATGAGCTCTTGGTGTTGCTTAATGAGGGCCACTTGCTTTTGCTGAATGGCCGCTACTTTCTTGAGATATCTGTTGCGGCGGAGCGCTTCGTTGTAGTCATTGGATGAAAGCAAGAACATGACCTTGTTGTAATTACCGCGGTGTTTGTAGGCATACAAGAACATTTTGCGATACTGCTGCTTGAGTTGTTTCAAACGCGCAATCAAGCGCTTGACCTCCATTTTTTTCTGAACCATTTTGATTTCAGCGCTGCGCACCTGGTTGTCGAATAAATGCACCAAGGCTTCGCGAGTCTTGATCTGATTCTCAATGAGTCTGATTTCATTTAAAGAAGCCTGACTATTGTTCTTGACCTTATTGAGCAGCTTTTTCGTATTTGAAATGCGCTTTTCAAGTTTTTGCTGTTCTTTTTTAAGCGTTTGCTGGTCTTGCTGTGCGAAGCTCAGGCTGCTCAAAAGGAGAATAACACATAGTTTAATCACATTTTTCATAGCTTTCTGGTATGATGATGATTAATTCTTGGGGTTCATTGACTTCTGCCTTGTCATAGTAAAGTAAAATGGCCATCGTTTTCTTAGGCGTTTTGATGTCAATTTTAACTAAAAGCGGAATGTCATAAGCGCCAATTGTTTGTCTTTCTTGGTACGCGACTAATACCTCTGTAGAATCTTCTATACTTAAGATCCGTGTTTGCTTAAGGTGCTTGGCATCTGGGGTAAGCTGATACTGGATCATGAGGTCATCGCGCTGCTTTCTTTCCGGTTTTTTGCGGTCGTGCTTCTTGTGGGTAGAAATACTATAGTTGAATGGATCGTTGTCCACAAAGTACTTTTGGTCTTTGTGGTAATCTAAGGGCTTGCCTAAAAGGATTTCTTCCAAATTTTCATACGTAAAATCGACACCAAACATTTCTTTGAGGTAGTCAAGAGAAGTCACTGAATAACAGCGGTCACGCTTATTGACAACGCTTACCGAATCTTTGGTTACCATAGCTGTAACAACCGGTATTTTTGCGTACGTTATAATCGCATTGACAGCGCTGTCTGCGACAATTTTAAGGGAGGTCTTCAAAGAAACCTCTTTGTCTCCTTCTTGATAGGTGACATTGAGTTTTGAATAGAAAGTGTGCGGCTCAAGATGAGACAAACTATCAATTCTATCTATGAGCTCCTTGTCTTTAATTTTTGGCAGTTTCAAGGAAGCTGCATCTTGGGTAAGAACCTCTGCTGGCTTACATGCTGCAAAGAGCAGCAATATCGCTATTGCTGAACTATATTTAAAAAGGATTGACATAAGTTTTTTTCAGTATTTTCTCGGCTAATTGCAAACTGCCTTCACCAAAAGTTTGGGCAAGCTCCCAGCTTTTAATTGCCTCTTGCGTTGCCCCCATTTTAAAGTAGAGGTCGCCAAGTAATTCATGGAAACTTGATGATTTTAATAAATTTTCATTTTGAATTGTTTTCAGCACCTCAAGCCCTTGCTGATAGTTTCCTGCTTGGAATTGCGCAAAAGCTTCTTCTTGTTTGTACAGGTCATTGTCGGGTGAGATTTGTCTGAGTTCGCGAAGGCGAGCCATTGCACTCTTGACTTCAATTTGCTGCGTAAATAATTGGTGGAGGTACTGCAATTCAACTGCCGGATTTGACTTACTGAGCTCAAGTGCTTTTTTGAAATGTGCCAAACCAGTTTCGGTTTGACCAAGGCCAAAGGCGGCTACGCCACGTTGTACCCAAACTTCAGCCAATAAACCCGGATCATTGACCAAAACATTGGCACATTGGTCAAGGTGTTCAAGCGCTGTTTTGTATTGCTTCGCTCTATTTTCACTCAGTGCTAAAAAGAAGTAAGGCAAAGGTTGGTTTGGAAAAACAACTGCTGCTGCATCAGCATCTTTTTGCAAAGAAGTCCATTGTTGGGTTTCGTATTCCAGTAATAAAATCTGATTCCAGACAGGATATAAATTAGGGTCAATAGACACGGTGTTTTGATACGATTGAATAGCTTTTTGCAACTGACCAGCCTTGTAATAATAATCGCCGGCAATTGAATAAGATTTAGCTTCTGTTGGGAAAGCCTCTATCATGTAAGTTACCAAAGGTTCTAGACTCGGGTCTGGTGTTTGGGCTTGCTCATTTAAAAGCATAATGAGGATATTCATTTTTTGATCAAGGCTAGGCCCCTCTAATAAAATTCCTGCCTGCAGAAATTTCTTTCCTTGTGTTCTGTCTCCTGAGCGGTAGAGCATTTCGCCGTACATGAGTGAAGCGACGCCATTGTTTGGATCAGCAGCAACTAAGTCTTTGAGCAATTCAAAACCCTTGTTATAATTCTGTGTTTTGAAATAATGGTCAACTAGGTTGGCCAAAATCATGGGTTCTTGCGGAAAGGATTTTCTGGCATTTTCTAAAACCTCAATGCCTTCTTTTTCTTTACCCATTTGCACGAGTAACTTGAATTTTTCAATTTCAGTGTTGGGGTTCGCACCAAGTGCTAGCTCCATTTTTTCAATAAGCGCCAACGATTTAGCTGGTTTTTGAAGTTGCTGATAAGCTTGTAAACCACCGCTGTAGTAATCGAGGTTCTTTGGGTCGACCTTCAAGAGTTCTTCAAAAACTGCAGCAGATTCAGCGTATTTGCCCATCTGGCCATACATAAATGCGAGTTCTCTTTTATAATGAAGATTCTTGGGGTCTAGTGCTGCCGCTTGTTCAGTATGATAAACCGCCTCTGTGTATTTCTCTTGTTTGAGATAGGTTTCAAACATGGCATAATGCAGCGCTGCATCTTTCGGGTTCTGTTGTAAACAAACCTTAAAAGCAGTAATTGCTTCTTCATTCTGATCATTGAGCATGTACCTAACGCCCGTATGAAATTGCTTGATATAAGCAGGGTCTTGGGTTACTGGCTGCTGCTGAACTTTACAAGAGAACAGCATGCCTAAAGCAAGAAAAATGTAAAGCCTACTCATGTATTGTGCTGAAATCTCCGAGGCTTAAGTCTTTAGCACGGCCACTATAATTGGTATTTGAACCAATCATCGAAGCACTCAGTTGTACTTTACTCAATTGGGTTTTCTCGCCGATAATACTGTTGCTAACGATGACTTCATTGAGCACACTTCCTGCACCAATTGATACATGCGGCCCAACGATAGATTTAGAAATTTGAACGTTTGGACCAATGTAGCAGGGCTGGATAATGATACTGTCTTTAAAATCTGATGAATGTTGCTGTAAGCGGCCTGCTTCTTGATCGTGTTCCAAAACACGCTGGTTGGTTTCAACCGTTACTTCTTTATTGCCGCAGTCAAGCCATTCATCTACGGTGCCTGGTTTAAAAGCAACACCTGCCTCAGTGAGTCTGCGCAAGGCATCTGGCAATTGGTATTCGCCGCTTTTAATAACATTGTTATCGATGAGGTATTCAAGTTCAGTGCGCAAGCGCTTACCGTCTTTGAAATAATAGATGCCAATCATGGCTAAGTCAGAAACAAAAGTTTGTGGCTTTTCAACAAAGTCAATGATGTGGCCATTTTCATTGAGTTTGACCACGCCAAATGCACTTGGGTCTTCGATTTGTTTGACCCATAAGATGCCTTCGTCTTCTTGTGAAATTTTGAAATCTGCCTTGAACAAAGTATCGGCAAAAGCAACTACAACTGGGCCTTCAAGTTTTTCAGCAGCGCATAATACCGCATGTGCAGTTCCGAGGGGTTGTAATTGATAATGAATAGAACCCTTTGCGCCAAGGCGCTCTGCTACTGCTAACAATTCTTTTTCAACCGCTTCGCCGAACTCACCGACAACAAACGCTATTTCTTCAATAGGTTCTGCGCAAACTCTGGCGATATCAGCGACCAAACGGTGTACAATCGGAATACCTCCGACCGGCACAAGTGGTTTTGGGATGGTTAAGGTATGTGGTCTGAGTCTGCTGCCGCGACCCGCCATAGGTACAACTACTTTCATTTGAATTATTTTAGGCCCGTACTTCCAAAGCCGCCTTCGCCGCGCGCAGAAGATCCGAGTTCAGTAACTGGAATTAAATTAACTTTTTCAACTTGGCAAAACACCAATTGGGCAATGCGCTCACCGTCTTCAATGGTTACAGTTTCGGCAGACAGGTTGACAAGAATTACGCCAATTTCTCCGCGATAATCTGCGTCAATAGTCCCGGGTGTATTGAGCACGGTGAGTCCTTTTTTAAGTGCCAAACCACTTCTTGGGCGAACTTGGCATTCTAGTGAAGGATCCATTTCTAAAAACAAGCCCGTTTTAATGAGGGCCCGCTGCATAGGTGCCAAACTTACAGGCTCGGATAACAGCGCTCTGACATCCATCCCGGAAGCACCAGCAGTCTGGTAAGCGGGCATTTCATGATGCCCTTGATTGACAATTCTTACTTCATTGAAACTCATCTTTCAAAATTAACGCAATTCTTATAAGCCAATGCGCTAGGATTCGAGGAATAATCAACAGCTTAGTATGGACAACATCCTTAGTTTTTAAGCTCAATTGCTTACTTTTGCTTCACAATTCATTGATTATGTTAGAAATTCAGCGCATCAGACAAGAAAAAGACGCCATTATTGCCGGTTTAGCCAAAAGGAATATCGATGCAAGTAGCACCCTAGACGAGATTTTAGCACTCGACCAGCAATGGCGTACAGCTAAAACTTCGCTTGATCAAGTTGCGGCTGAAATGAATCAATTAGCTAAATCAATTGGTGAGCTTTTCAAAAGTGGTAAACAATCTGAAGCGACCTCTTTAAAAGCCAAAACTACTGAGCTCAAAACCCAAGAAGCTGGCCTAAAGGAAGAAGTCAATCAACTTGAAGAAGCCCTTCAAAAACTGCTCTACACCCTACCGAATGTACCCAACGAAATGGTTGTGAAAGGCAAAGATGCCAATGACAACCAAACCGTTCACGAAGCCGGAACCATTCCAACATTCAACTTTGAAGCACAAGCCCACTGGGACCTCGCTAAAAAATACAAACTCATCGATTTTGAATTAGGTGTTAAAGTAACTGGTGCCGGTTTTCCATTTTATCGTGGTAAAGGCGCTCGTTTACAGCGTGCCCTTATTCAGTTTTTCCTCGACGAAGCCATTGAATCTGGCTATGAAGAATTCATTTCACCTCATGTAGTCAATGAAGCAAGCGGCTACGGAACCGGGCAACTTCCAGATAAAGAAGGCCAGATGTATTACATCCAAGAAGATGACCTCTACCTCATCCCGACTGCCGAAGTTCCCTTGACCAATATTTACCGCGATGTCATGCTTCCTGGCCCCGATTTCTCCATCAAAATGTGTGGTTATACGCCATGTTTCAGACGCGAAGCGGGTTCTTACGGAAAAGATGTTCGCGGGCTCAATCGACTGCACCAATTTGACAAAGTTGAAATCGTGCGCATAGAGCACCCTGACAACACCGCTCAAGCCCTCGATGACATGATCGCTCATGTGTCCAAACTACTTGACAAATTAGAATTGCCATACCGTATTTTGCGTTTGTGTGGTGGCGATATGGGCTTTGCTTCTTCCATGACCTATGATTTCGAGGTTTTCTCTGCCGCGCAAGAAAAATGGCTTGAGGTAAGTTCAGTTTCTCGCTTTGATACTTTCCAATCGAATCGCTTAAAACTGCGCTTTAAAGACGACAAAAAAACCACGCTTTGTCATACCCTGAACGGCTCGGCTTTAGCCTTGCCTCGTATCTTGGCTTCCTTACTTGAAAACCATCAAACGGAAAACGGAATTGCCATTCCAAAAGCACTTCAAGCCTACACCGGATTTAGTGTTATTGACTAACAATTCTTGGGCTAAATTTGCGTTAATGAAGGGCTTGTGCCCATGAAACCTACTTTAAACAAGTTTCTATTCCTACTTTGTTGCACCCTTGTGGTTTGCTTCAGTGCTGCTGCACAATTGAAACCAAGGTTTAAAACACTTCAACCAACGTTTGCTCAACAATTTTTAGATAGCCAAGCTATTTACTTGCCGTCATTGGCTTTTTACAAAGACCAACAACAAACGCAGCGCATTGATGTCAATCCAGACCACTATGTCATCCAATCTGATAAGAATACGTTCGTTTGGCTAAGTCCGCCAGCAGACACCCTTTACTTATTTTATCAGGTGTTTCCTTTTGCGCTCAAACAAGTTTGGCAGCCCTACAAGTATAACGCAACACCTACCGATTATGAAGCCGCCGAACGCGCTAAATTTCAGATCAACGCCAGCAATACTCAGGATATTTTTGGGGGCAATAGCATTCAAAAAAATGGAAGTTTATCCAGAGGAGTAGGGTTTGGCAACAACCAAAGTCTGGGCTTACAATCTTCATTGAATTTGCAGCTAAATGGCCAAATTACACCGAACTTAACACTCACTGCCGCACTTTCTGATGCCAATATTCCGTTGCAAGCTTCCGGAAGTACCAATCAGCTCAAAGAATTCGACCAAGTCTTTATTCAGGTGCACAATGAACAACTCAAAATCATCGCTGGCGATTTTTGGCTGCAAAATCCAAATTACAGTGACTTTCTTGTATACAAAAAACGAGGACAGGGCTTGACAGGCGCTTATCAGTGGAAGGTTAAAAATGGAAAGGTCTTCACGCAAAGCACTGTGGGGCTATCTAAAGGAAAATTTCAGCGGCAAATTATTCAGGGAAAAGAAGCAGTGCAAGGTCCGTACAGACTCATTGGCGCCAATAACGAACCTTACATCAGTATCTTATCGGGAACTGAGAAAATCTATATCGATGGCAAACTACTCACACGTGGACAAGAATTCGACTACATCATAGACTACAATACAGCTGAACTCACCTTTACTTCTCGTCAAATGATCACCAAAGACGTACGCATTGTGGCCGAGTTTCAATATGCTGATCAAAATTACAGCAGGAGTTTATTGCAGCATACTTCTCGTTTTGAAAATGACAAAATTCAGGTTTGGGTTGCCGGCTACCAAGAACAAGACCTCAAAAATCAACCGCTCCAACAACTTTTAACAACGGAACAGCAGCTTAGTCTGAGTCAAATCGGTGATCAGCTCAATTCTGCAACAGTACCAGGCTTTGATAACGTAGGTTTTTTAGAAAACGCCAACATGTATCAAATGATAGATAGCTTAGGTTTTGACAGTGTCTTTGTACTTAGTGTGAACCCGCAATTAGCCACATATCGTTGCACGTTTACACAAGTTGGAGAACACCAAGGAGATTATGTTCAGGCTGGGATCAATGCTTCTGGTGTGTTTTACCAATGGGTCGAACCTGTGAATGGCATTCCGCAAGGGAATTTTGCACCACTCAGAAAAGTAATTACACCTCAACGCAAGCAAATGCTGAGTTCCGGCGTTTCCTATCAACTCAATTCGAAGTGGCGTCTTTTTACTGAAAATACGCTCAGCGAAAATGACCTCAATCTCTTTTCAAGTAAAGATGACCAAAATAACTTGGGTTTTGCTTCCAAAGGTGGGCTCGTACACAAACAAGAAAAATGGCAAGACAGTGTTCGACGTTTGCGCGAAAGCACATTGCAATACACCTATTTAGGGCAAAGATTTATACCTATTGAACAGTTTAGGGCCGTAGAGTTTGATCGAGACTGGAATATTCGTGGTCAACAGTTCAATGGGTCGCAACTTCAGTTGGCACTTGAACAAAAGTGGCTAAATAGCCAAAAGGGGCAAGTGCAGCTTAGATTAGAAAATTTCCAAATCGACACCAATTTTAGCGGTCAGAAATTTTATACGGACGGTGCTTGGAAAAATAAGGGTTGGACTGCCAAATGGGATGGCTTCGCGATGCAAGCCAAACAAACCAATCTACAAAATACGTTTGTCAGACACCGGGCAAAAGTGAGTAAGCAACTTGGTGCATTTCAATTAGGATTCACAGATGACCACGAATGGAATATTTTTAAAACTCAGGAGCAGCTCACTGCACAATCTTATCAATTTTATGATGCCCAAACCTTTCTCAATTATCAGCCTAAAAAAGGCCTCGATCTCAAAGTATTTTACCGCGAACGCTACGATTGGCGCCCAGATGCTAGCGCGCTCAACACAGCAGCAAAAGCCCGAACCAGCGGCATTGAACTTAAATGGGAAGGCAATCCAAAGCATCAGCTTCAAACCATTCTGGGCACCAGACAACTTTTTATTTTGGACTCAACGCTCATTTCACAAACTCCTGAAAACAGCGCCGTTGGACGCATCGATTACAATGGTAAATTTCTCAAAAATGCACTCGTAATCAATACGTTCTATGAATTGGGTTCCGGCCTTGAGCAAAAGAGACGCTTTCAGTATTTAAGAGTCAATGACGGACAAGGCATTTATGCCTGGATTGACTACAACAATGATGGCATCAAAGACCTCAACGAGTTTGAAATTGCGCAATATATTGACCAAGCACAATATATCCGGATATTCGTGCCTAGCACAGATTACGCGGCTGTTTATACCAATGAATGGAACCAAAGTATCTTGTGGAGACCCGAACAACTTTGGCGCAATCGAACAGGGGCACTTGGATTCTTAGCGAAGTTCTCGAATCAAACTAAAATCCGGATTCAACGCAAAATTAACGAAGCCAATTTGGCTCAATGGATCAATCCGTTAGCAACACAAATTGACAACACCACCTTGCTTTTTGCCAATTCTCAATTGTCTAACTCCTTGTTCTTCAACCGCAATAGTCAAGTCTTTTCCGCAGCCTATAATTGGAGTAATAACCAAAGTAAAAACCTCCTGGCCAACGGGCAAGACGCCAGAGCTAACCTCAATCATCAGCTGAATTTGCGTTGGAATATTGGAAAGGCCATTGCCCTAGAGACCACCCTTAGTAAAGGACAACTCAAGGCACTTGCTGACTACACCGCTGGGCGCAATTACGAGCTTGCCATTCTTGATTTCAAACCACAATTGATCTATCAGCAAGAAAGTAAATTGCGCTTAAGTCTGACAGCAGGCCTTACCCAAAAACAAAATAACCCGGTCTATGGTCCCGAAAAAAGTTTAGCCAAATCCATTGATTGTTCTTGGAAACTCAACAGAACTGAGCAGTCCAGTATTACCGGTAATCTGAAATATATCTATTTTGATTTTAGTGGCTCGCAGCAATCAGCAGTGGCCTATGAAATGTTAGAAGGGCTAAGGGCAGGTTCTAACTTAACCTGGGGGCTTAATTTCCAGAAAAGCTTGGGTAAGAATCTGCAGCTGAGTTTACACTATAATGGTCGGGCTATGCAAGGTCAGCGAACCATTCATAGTGGGGGCATGGAATTGCGGGCTTTCTTTTAAATTATTTTGCAATTTGGGCTTGTACGTATGCGCGGGCTTGTGCATCGGCGGCAACGAAATCTTCATAGCGTGGGTTGAGCACATTTGCCATGTTGCGCATACACTGTTCATTGAGTTGGCCGATTTCTAAGAAAGAGATTTTTCTTTCTAAAAATGCAGCCACTGCTTCTTCATTAGCCGCATTTAAAACGCAGGCAGCTGTGCCCAATTCATTCATCGCCGTATAGGCTAAATCTAAATTTTTAAAAACCTTTCTGTCTGGCTGCTCAAAGGTAAGTTGCGGATAATCCATGAAGTTGAAACGCGGAAAATCGGTTTTGAAACGCGCTGGATAAGTCAAGGCAAATTGAATAGGCAACTTCATGTCAGGGAGGCCCATTTGTGCTTTCATGCTGCCATCTTCAAATTGTACCAAACTATGCACAATTGACTGCGGATGCACAATGACATCGATTTGTTCGGGCCTTAAGCCAAAAAGCCATTTCGCTTCAATGACTTCTAAACCTTTGTTCATGAGGCTTGCTGAATCTATCGTGATTTTAGCGCCCATGCTCCAGTTAGGATGCTTGAGTGCTTGCTCTAGGCTAACTTGTTGTAATTGCTCGAGTGTAAAACCGCGGAATGGCCCGCCAGAGGCAGTGAGGTAAATTTTCTCAATTGGGTTGTGAAATTCACCGACTAAGCACTGAAAAATAGCAGAGTGTTCGGAGTCAACAGGGTAAATATTCACCCCTTTTTCTTGGGCTAATTTAGTGATGAGCTCACCCGCCACAACCAACGTTTCTTTGTTGGCAAGTGCGATAGTTTTACCGGCTTCAATGGCATGAATGGTTGGCTTGAGGCCAGCATAACCAACCAAAGCCGTAAGCACCGTATGTACTTCTTTGGATTCAACCACTTGGCAAAGCGCCTCTTGGCCTGCATAAACATGAATGTCTTCTGACCACAATGCTTCTTTGACCTTTTGGTACTGGTTTTCATCGGTGATTACAACCGAATTAGGCTGAAATTTCTTGGCTTGTTCGATCAGTAAATCAGCATTTTTACCTGCTGTCAATACCTGCAAATCAAAATAATCTGGATACGCCTCAATGACGTCTAAAGCTTGTGTCCCAATCGAACCTGTCGAACCAAGTATGGCAATGCCTTTCTTTTCTTGCATAGACAAAGGTAACAATTGTGAAAGAAGAAAGGTTCGCTCTACTCCACCGTTACCGACTTCGCTAGGTTGCGGGGTTGGTCTACATTGCAGCCACGCATGACAGCGATGTGGTAAGATAAGAGTTGGAGTGGAATGGTGGCAACGAGTGGCACCAAGAATTCGTCAACTTCAGGAATTTCAATGACATGGTCAGCCATGTGGCGTACTTGTTCATCGCCTTCAGTAACGATAGCAATAACCTTTCCTTTACGTGCTTTAACTTCTTGGATATTAGAAACAACTTTCTCGTAAGAAGTGCCTTGCGTTGCAATCACGATGATCGGCATGTTTTCATCGATAAGGGCAATCGGGCCATGCTTCATTTCAGCCGCTGGATAACCTTCAGCATGGATGTAAGAGATTTCTTTGAGTTTGAGTGCGCCTTCTAGTGCAACCGGGAAGGAACTTCCACGGCCTAAATAAAGGGCATTGGCAGCATCTTTATAGATGTCAGCAATTTTCTCGATTGCAGGATCTGTTTCAAGCACGCGCTTCACTTTTTCTGGAATTGCCTCGAGTTCAGCTAATAACTGACGGAATTTAGATTCTGAAATAGTGCCTTTCTTTTGAGCTAAAGACAAGGCCATTAGCGTAAGCACAGTTACTTGTGCGGTGAAGGCTTTAGTAGAAGCAACACCAATTTCTGGGCCAGCATGTGTGTAGGATCCGGCATCGGTGATGCGGGCAATTGAAGAACCAACAACATTGCAAATGCCAAGAATGGTGGCTCCTTTAGATTTAGCCAATTCAAGGGCCGCAAGTGTATCAGCGGTTTCACCAGACTGAGAAATAGCAATGACGACATCATTCTCATTGAGAATAGGATTGCGGTAACGGAACTCGCTGGCATACTCAACTTCTACATTGATGCGAGCGAGGTCTTCGATGAGGTATTCACCTACTAAACCGGCATGCCATGATGTACCACATGCAACAATAATAAGGCGGTTGGCCGAAATCATTTTTTGCTCGTATTCACGGATACCACCGAGTGCAACCCATGCTTCGTCTGAGTTGAGACGTCCACGGAAACAATCTTGAATTGAACGCGGCTGCTCATGGATTTCTTTGAGCATGAAGTGCTCGTATCCACCTTTTTCAAGTGCCTCGAGTTCTAGCTCAAGCTCTTGGAAAAATGGTGTCTTTTGCTGATCAGAAATGTCGTAGAGTTTGAGGCCTTCTTCGAGGTCAATTACGGCAACTTCTTCGTCATCGAGGTAAACCACTTTTTTGGTGTACTCGACAATTGGCGTAGCATCAGAAGCACAATAATAAGAACCATCAGCACCAATTCCGACAACTAGGGGGCTACTTTTTCTGGCAGCAACCAAGCGATTTGGATAATCTGAAGACATAGCAACAATTGCATAGGCGCCAACAACGTGATTGAGCGCCAAACGCAAAGCCTCGCCAAACCAAACGTTTTCTTTCTTTTGAATGTAGTCTACTAAATGAACAACCACTTCTGTGTCTGTTTCACTTTTGAAGACATAACCGTTTTTGAGGAGTTCCTTTTTAAGAACGTCGTAGTTTTCGATGATCCCGTTGTGGATGAGGGCAATTTTGCCATCCATAGACGTGTGTGGATGAGAATTGACATCGGAAGGTTCACCGTGTGTGGCCCAACGCGTATGACCAATTCCGGCATGTCCTTGGCAATTTTGTGTGGCAGCAAATTCTTCAAGGTTACTGACCTTTCCAACGCGTTTGTACACATTAAGAACGCCATTATTAGATAATGCAACGCCTGAGCTGTCATAGCCGCGGTATTCTAATCTTTTAAGACCTTTAACGACAATTGGGTAGGCCTCTTGTTTGCCAATGTAGGCTACGATTCCACACATAATTAATAAGTTGTATAGGTAACGACGAGTTTAGGGCTTTTCTTGTTGTTGGTTTCAACGCCATTGAATACAATGCGCTCGGCAGAATTTCTGAAATACAGTGGCGAAATAACAATGCCCGTATTTTCCAATTTGCCGTTCACCAAAGACTGTAAATAAGCTCTGATATCAAGTTCGTATTGCTTTTTAGTATCAGAATATAGTCCTGCTATTCCAAGAGAAGTATAGTAAATATCAGAAGCAGCCAGTTTGCTTGCCGCAGTTACACGAGAACCAGGTTTGTAGCGATATCCCGTTTGAAACTGAACTGGTAAACTAAGTTCTGCACGATGAATGATAATGTTATCTGGCAAATTATCTAGACCTGGAATTTTAATCATGGCACGAAGCTTATTGGCTTGCGCATAGAAAGACTTTTGGCCCAATGTGCTGTCGGCTAAGAGCGCTGCAACAGGCGTGTTGCTCTGGTCATGGCTGACCTGGGTGAAATCTGCACAGTTGGAGTTGATATTGAAGTCATAGGTTTTTGGAACGCCAGCCAATTTAAAATAGATGGTCATTTTAGAAGCGGCGTTGTTATTGATGTCGAGGTAAAGGATAGCGCCTTTTCCGGAAGTTTGCGCCGGATTATTGACTTTGATTTGAAAACCTTTAAAGAAATCTTGGAATGCTGCATTTGACGCAAACGTTGTGGGGTTGCTGATGGACTGATTGATAAAGTTCCAAGCCTTCATGGTGTCAAGATGAATGCGCAATTGTGGATCAACCTCTTTTCCAGCGAGAATTGTAGGATTAATTGGGTCTGGCGTAATGGTACCTTGGCCTTGTGCTACCCAATCTTGCCCTACCGTATTGATCGAGGAGAATTGGTAGTATTTAACAGCGGCATCATTTTGGATAGAGTCAGAAAGTTCATAGACCTCAAAGTTTTGGGCACTGAGGTCGCCATAATAACCCAAATATTCAAAAGCAAGTACAAAAGAATCAATGACTATTTGGTTAGGGTCTCCAAAGTTAGGATTTAGGCCAGGAAGTCTAAATTCAGTAAAAACGGAAGCCTCTACTTTTCCAAATTTAGGATCGATATAGGAACCCAAAAGCACATTTGATGCGTTTTTAGTTTCAGTAGAATCTTCTAAAATGGAATAAGTGATGAGTTCGAAGGTATCGGTGGTGACACCATTGAGCAAGGCATTTGGGTCAATGATATCTTTGCCAAGACTTGGGTTCTTTTTGGTACAAGATGTCACAAAAAGCAATAAAATTGCCAATGCGCTGATTGCTTTCATGCGTTTAAGCTAAAACGTTAGACTCTATTACTTTATCAAAGAAAGCGGAAAGCTCTTTGCCTTGATGTTCTTCTGAGACGTATGGCATTTTGAGAATGTTACACTCATCATAGAGTTTTTGAAGCGGTGCATCGAGTGCTTCTACTGCGACATTTACACCGTCGCAATGCGATAAAATCACTTTGGTAATGTTTTCAAAACTGCTGTCTTGAAGTGCATCAGCGATATCTTTAGGAAAACCATCGAATGCCAATTTTTCTGCAAAGCGTGGGTCCCAAGGTTCATTGAAGCTATCGTTGTAAAGGCTGTAAACAACTTTGGTCTCTTTGAAATGCGGATCTTTGTTGAAAATGTGCTTGATGTAAAGCGCCATGATGCCAGTTAGCCAACCATGACAATGAATGACATCTGGTTGCCAACCTAGTTTTTTAACTGTTTCGAGTACGCCTCTGCTGAAAAACATAGCGCGCTCGTCGTTGTCTGGGTGGAATTTACCATCCTCTTCTTGTAAACAAGTTTTACGCTTGAAGTAGTCATCGTTGTCGATGAAGTAGACTTGCATGCGGGCTGCTGAAACAGAAGCCACCTTGATTATAAGTGGGTGATCGTGGTCATCGATGCTGATGTTGAGCCCCGATAAACGAATCACTTCATGTAATTGATGACGTCTTTCGTTAATTGCACCAAAACGAGGTGTAAATACACGGATTTCTTTACCTGCATCTTGAACTGCCTGGGTGATGCGTCTAGCGCTGCCGGAAATTTCAGATTTTGGTAAGAAAGGAAAGATTTCTTGAGAAATAAATAGGATTTTCTTCTTTTCCATTCAGTTGAATATGCTAGCAAAATTACGAATTAATCATGAACTTTCCTAAAAAGCTCTAGCTTTGTCCGATTCTAATCAACACTTTAGACGAAGCAATGCAAACCTTTGTTACCCGAGATGAAATTAGCCTTTGGCGAAAGCAACTAGCACAAGACCATAAAAAGTTGGGTTTTGTGCCTACAATGGGGGCTTTGCATGCTGGGCATTTGTCGCTTGTAGAAAAGGCCGCACAGGAAAATGATATCGTACTCGTTTCCATTTTTGTCAACCCCAGACAATTCAACCAACAAGCTGACTTGCAGGCTTATCCGCGAACCCTTGAGGCAGATATCGCTTTATTAAACGGGGTTTCTAACGTGGTCATCTTTGCACCAACCGAAGCAGAAATGTATCCGCAAAACTTGCCTTTTGAACCTATGGACCTCGGTGAAATTGGAAGTATCTTAGAAGGTGAAAAGAGGCCCGGACATTTTGATGGGGTGGTGCATGTTGTGCATCATTTGTTTGCACTGATTCAACCGCAAAAAGCGTACTTCGGCGAAAAAGATTACCAACAATTAGCCATCATTCGCCAACTCAATGCGCATTATCAATTCGGCATTGAGATCATTGGCTGTCCTACCAAAAGAGATCCTGATGGCCTAGCCATGAGTAGCCGAAACTTAAGGCTATCAAGTTCAGAAAGAGCAAACGCATTGTCGATTTCAAGAGCGATTCGTTTTGTTCAAGAAAATGTAGGGTTGCTTTCAATAAATGAGGCAAAAAATGAGGCAAAAAATATCATTTCACAAGCCGGACTAAAGTTAGATTATCTTGAAATCGTTGATCCGCTAAGCCTAAAAAACCTAAGTAATTGGCAGGCCCAACAGATTTGTTGTGTGGCTGCTTTTTGCGGAGAAGTAAGACTCATTGACAATATGTTGTGTGAATCGGTTAAATTGACTTAATTTTGCGCCGCTATTTATTATGTACATCAACGTCTTAAAATCGAAAATTCATCGTGTGCGTGTAACGCAAGCCGATCTCAACTATATCGGTAGCATCACCATTGATGAAGCGCTCATGGAAGCGGCCAACCTCATTGAAGGTGAAAAAGTTCAAATCGTAAATATCAATAACGGTGAGCGCTTTGAAACCTACGTAATCAAAGGTGATCGCGCTTCCGGCATGATTTGCTTGAACGGCCCGGCAGCGCGCAAAGTGGCTATCAATGACATCATCATCATCATCGGATATGCCATGATGGAATTTGAAGAAGCAAAAATTTTCAAACCATCTTTGGTTTTTCCTAACGAACAAACTAACTTGCTCTCGTAATTATTACAATGAGCAAGCGTTTATCAAATCTAAATAACAAAGTTTTAAGCTGGGATGACGCCCTGCGTTTGCGCAATATTTGGGCGCTCAAAGGGGAAAGTGTCGCCTTTACCAACGGTTGTTTTGACATCCTTCATTTAGGGCATGTCAGTTATTTAGCTCAAGCCGCCGACACCGCTCAACACCTTATTGTTGCCATCAACACCGATGCATCAGTCAGAGCGCTCGACAAAGCACCAAACAGACCCATTAACCCAGAAGCCGCCCGAGCACTCGTGCTTGCATCCTTAAGTTTTGTAGATGCAGTCGTTCTTTTTGAACAAAATACGCCTCTTGAAATCATCGAAAACTTAAAGCCCGATGTGCTTTTAAAAGGTGCAGACTACGATGCAAATCAAACCGATTCTAGTGCTAAAAACTATATTGTCGGTTCCGATTTCGTGAAATCTTACGGCGGAAAAGTACAGACCATTCCTTTTGTGGAGGGTTATTCAACGACAGGAATTTTAGCGAAAGGGAAATTTTAGTCCTATCTTTGTGGCTGAAATTGAACAAACATGAGCCACCCAGAACTTTCTGAACAAGAAATCCAACGCCGCGAATCGCTTCATAAGCTCCGCGAACTCGGTATTGATCCTTATCCAGCAGCGCTCTACCCTGTAGATGCTTTTGCTGCCGAAATCAAAGAAAAGTTTGAAGATGGTAAACAGGTTTGTTTAGCGGGTCGTATGCTCTCGCAACGCATCATGGGTAAGGCTTCTTTTGCTGAAATCCAAGATGCTTCGGGTCGCATTCAAGTTTATTTCAATCGCGACGAAATTTGTCCGGACGAAGATAAAACGCTCTACAACGAAGTATTCAAAAAATTACTCGACCTCGGTGACTTCATCGGTATCAAAGGTCAAGTTTTCAAAACGCAGGTTGGTGAAATCTCCGTGAACGTTACTGAATTTACACTTCTCAGTAAATCTTTGCGTCCGTTGCCTTTGCCAAAAACCGACGCAGCAGGCGTAGTACACGACGCCTTCACTGACCCTGAATTGCGCTACAGACAACGCTATGTAGACTTAGTCGTGAATCGTCAGGTAAAAGATGTTTTTATCAAAAGAACAAGGCTCTTTAACGCCATGCGTGAGTTCTTCAATCGCGAAGGATACATGGAGGTTGAGACCCCAATTTTGCAAGCAATTCCAGGCGGTGCATCGGCTCGTCCGTTTATCACGCATCACAACGCGCTAGATATTCCACTTTACATGCGTATTGCCAACGAGCTCTATTTAAAGAGGCTTATCGTTGGTGGTTTTGACGGTGTTTATGAATTCTCTAAAAACTTCAGAAATGAAGGGATGGACCGCACCCATAACCCTGAATTTACCGCCATGGAAATCTATGTAGCCTACAAAGACTACAACTGGATGATGGACTTCACCGAGCAATTACTCGAACATTGTGCGCTCGCCGTAAACGGCACAACAATAGCTCAGTTCGGAGAACACACCATTGATTTCAAAGCGCCATACAAAAGAGTCACAATGCGCCAATCGATCATCGATTTCACTGGTTTTGATATCAAAGGGAAATCAGAAGAAGAATTGCGTGCAGCAGCTAAATCTATGGGCCTAGAAGTAGACGAAACCATGGGAACAGGCAAGCTCATCGACGAAATTTTTGGAGGCAAGTGCGAAGGAAATTATATCCAACCTACTTTCATCACTGACTATCCAAAAGAAATGTCACCACTTTGCAAAGTACATCGCGATGACCCAACACTGACTGAACGTTTTGAACTGATGGTCTGCGGAAAAGAGGTGGCCAATGCCTACTCTGAGCTCAACGACCCAATTGACCAGCGCGAACGCTTTGAAGAACAACTCAAATTACAAGAACGCGGAGATGACGAAGCCATGTTCATCGATCAAGATTTCTTGCGCTCGCTCGAATACGGGATGCCGCCAACAAGTGGTTTGGGCATTGGCATGGACCGCCTTATCATGTACCTCACCAACAATCCTTCCATTCAAGAAGTATTGTTTTTCCCACAAATGCGACCAGAGAAGTCGGCCCCAAAAGTTGTCTTGAACGATACTGAGAAAGAAATCTATCAAAAGATCCAAGCCGAAAAACAACTTTTACTAGGCGAACTGCGGGCTGCTTTTGAGATCAGTAATAAACTCTGGGATACCTCCATTAAAACCTTAACTAAAAATAATTTAGTGAGTGTTTTCAAAGACGGAGAGCTGCTATTAGTGAAGCTTATTGAAGAATAGGCCCTTCTTAAATTCGAAGAATAAAAAGGTTCAGATTTACAGAAAAGCCTCTAGCTCCGCAAAAATACTGCGGATTAACGCTTAGATATATCTTTTAACAAATTCCCACATCACAATGCCGGCACAAACGCTCACATTTAAACTGTGTTTGGTGCCGAATTGTGGGATTTCAATGATATGATCTGCCACATCAAGCGCGCGCTGATCCACGCCATCTACTTCATTGCCAAAAACCAAAGCAAAACCTTTGGCTTCTATTCTATGGACATCTTGCAACAAAGTGGTTTGCACGGCTTGTTCCACAACACCAATTTGATACCCTTTGTTGCGTTGCTTTTCGAGCGCGGTCATTAGGTCTGGTTCGTAAGTCCATTTCACGGTTTCGGTGGCGCCGAGCGCGGTTTTGTGTATCTCGCGATGAGGCGGCTGTGCAGTAATGCCACAAAGAATAATTTGCTCAATATTAAAAGCATCGGCTGTTCTGAAGAAAGCGCCAATGTTGTTGAGTGACCGAATGCTGTCTAGGACCAAGACAATAGGGAATTTGGGCTGCGCCTTGAATTGTGCTTCGTCGAGGCGGTCGAGTTCCCAAAGTTTGAGTTTTTTAGTGCTTTTTTCGCTCATGAATAGCTCAAAAATACTGTAAAATTGTGGAAAAGTAGGCTCAGAAGCTGCTTCAAAAACGGCTATCTTTAACTTCTCAATTACACGCGTGGCAAAAAACACTACAGAGAAGAGCAGCGAAACACCCTTGATGAAGCAATACAACCAAATCAAGGCCAGACACCCTGAGGCCATGTTGCTTTTTAGGGTCGGTGACTTCTATGAAACATTTGGTGAAGACGCCATTAAGGCCAGTCGTATCCTCGGTATCATCCTGACAAAAAGAAAAAACGGTGCTGCTGCCGAAATGGAACTTGCCGGTTTTCCGCACCATTCCCTAGAAACCTATCTTCCAAAATTAGTTCGGGCCGGACAACGGGTAGCCATCTGTGACCAACTCGAAGACCCGAAAATGACCAAAACCATTGTCAAGCGTGGGGTTACCGAACTCGTTACACCGGGCGTCTCTTTCAATGACCAAGTCCTAGAACAACGCACCAATAACTTTTTGTGTGCTCTCCACCTTGAAAAAACAGAAGTAGGCTGCGCCTTTTTGGATATTTCTACCGGTGAGTTTTTAGTGGCACAAGGGCCTGCAAACTACATCGATAAACTCATCAGTGGCTTCAAACCTGCTGAAATCATTTTTGCAAAAAGCCAAACCAGTCGGGTTCATGAACTCTTCGGAAACGATGCTTTTCATTTCCGAATTGAAGATTGGGTCTTTAGTTCAGATTTTGCCAACGAACAACTCAACAAACATTTTGGGACGCAATCTTTAAAAGGGTTTGGTCTTGATGACCAAGCACTTGCCATAATTGCAGCCGGGGCTGTGTTTCATTATTTGTCTGAAAATCAACAACAACAACTAGGGCACATCACCAACCTGGCCCGAATTGCACCCGATCATTATGTTTGGCTCGATCGTTTTACTGTCCGCAACCTAGAACTCATTTATTCCGCGCACGAAAATGCAGTTACGCTTTTCAATATCCTCGACCACACCCGAACCCCAATGGGCGGTCGCTTATTGAAGCGTTGGCTGGTATTGCCACTCAAAGAACGCGCGCCAATTGAAGAACGCCTTCAAATCGTATCGGCGCTTAAAGAAGCCACCCCGATTCATCCAGAACTCGATGACCGCCTTCGCGAAATCGGAGACCTCGAAAGACTCATTTCAAAAGTGGCCGTAGGGCGCATCAACCCAAGAGAAGTACAGCACCTCAAAAGGACTTTGCTGCACATTCAACCCATTACGCAAATGCTCGAAGGGCTTCAACAAAAAGGACTTCGATCGCTATTACAAAATCTAGACGCGTGTCAGGCGCTGATCAATCTCATCGACGAAAATCTCACCGATGAGCCCGCTGTTCAAATTGGAAAAGGTGCCGTTATTAAAACAGGCCGCGACCAACAACTCGACGAACTCCGTGAAATTTCTTTAAACGGGAAAGAATACCTTGAAAAAATTCAAGAAAGGGAAGCGGCCGCAACTGGCATTCCAAGTCTTAAAATCGCCTTCAACAATGTCTTTGGTTACTACATTGAAGTGCGTAATACACACAAAGACAAGGTTCCTGAAACCTGGATACGCAAGCAAACACTCGTTTCTGCTGAGCGCTACATCACCGAAGAACTCAAAGAATACGAGCAAAAAATCTTAGGTGCCGAAGAAAAACTACTTGCTATCGAACAACAGCTCTATCAGCAGCTGGTTTTTGCGATGTCCGATTTCATTGGCCCCATTCAAAATAATGCCAAGCAATTGGCCAAACTCGACTGCCTGTTTTCATTTGCAAAAGTGGCCATCAGCAACAATTACTGTGAACCGCAGCTTACAGATGAACTCCAAATTGACATCAAAGAAGGGCGCCACCCTGTGATTGAAAAAAGATTACCTATCGGAGAAAGCTACGTAGCCAACGACATTTTCCTAGACAACGCAACTCAGCAAATCATCATGATTACCGGGCCCAACATGAGTGGTAAAAGTGCCATTCTCAGACAAACAGCCCTGATTGTCTTGATGGCGCAAATGGGAAGTTTTGTTCCGGCCACCTTCGCACAAATTGGCATTGTTGACAAAATTTTTACCCGAGTAGGTGCATCAGACAACATCTCATCTGGTGAGTCTACCTTCATGGTGGAAATGAATGAAACAGCCAGTATCCTCAATAATGTTTCTGAAAGAAGCCTGATTTTACTTGATGAAATTGGTCGTGGAACCAGTACTTATGACGGCATTTCTATCGCGTGGTCAATTGCTGAATACCTTCACGAAAACCCTAAAGCACAATGTAAAACCCTTTTTGCCACCCATTACCACGAGCTCAATGAAATGGCCAAAAGATTCACCCGCATTCACAACTTCAATGTGAGCGTGAAAGAACTTGGTAACCAAGTTTTGTTCTTGCGTAAATTAGTGCCGGGTGGCTCTGCACACTCTTTTGGTATTCATGTAGCAAAGCTAGCGGGCATGCCCAATGCTGTGGTAAAGCGGGCTGAGGCTGTGCTCAAAGATCTTGAGGCCAGTCATGCCAATGTTGGTGCTAAAACCAAACCAGATACTTCTAGTATCCAACAAGATGTCCAATTGAGTTTCTTTGCGCTCAATGACCCTGTGCTGCAGCAAATACATGACGAACTGGTGCAAACCGATATCAATGCATTAACACCCGTTGAAGCCTTACTCAAGCTCAATGAAATTAAAAAACTAACCGGTGCTTAAATCCTTGTTTTTCTGCATATTGACCCTTGTTTTATTTGCGTGTCAAATAGAAGTCGCCCAACCAGAAGTCAATAAGGAATTGCGCATTGCAAGTAATTTTATCACTTCTAAACAAGAAAGCTTCTTTCGTGTATGGCAGAAAAAATCGGGTATCAAAATCAGTTTTCTACGCCTGAGCCCGCAACAAATTCGTCGGCAAATTAAAAAACAACCCTGGAATCCGGGCTTCGATGTCGTGTGGCTCAACGGGCTTCAAGCATATGCAGATCTCAATGGTGCGCCCTTTCAAGCCAGCTATCTTGATTTTGCCCAAATTCCTATCGGGCTTTCTTATGTCCCTGACAGCATTGATCAGGTGAATAATTTTATTGAGTTGAGCCAAACAAATCTTTGGGCCGCTGCCGATGAGCAGAGCTATGCCCTCTTGAAAGTTCACTTTGCCTATGCTTTTAAAAATAGATCCAAAAACAAAAAGCAACAAGAGGCCTATCAACAAATCATGAGTGGCCTAAAGGACAGAAAACTGGCTTTCAACGGCGCTGATCAATACCACACCAATATGCTGTTGTGCAGATACGATACTTATTTGCAAGAACTCAAACCAGCTGATAAAAAACAGCGCATCCTTTACCCCAAATTCTTCCGCTATTCGGGCGTTAGCGACCGCAGCACTTTTTCAATTGTCAGACAAGCAAGCAACTATGCAAATGCAAAATTATTCTACGCTTTTCTTAATAAACAGCTCCGTAAGAATGCCAAATTTTGTCGAAGACTTGGCTACAAAAAAATTGCCCCCACTCAAAAACTCATCTCAAGTCAAGCATTGCTTTCTTTGCTTAAGAAATGACACCAAAGTGACACTGATTTAAGCACGGTTGCTTAATTTTGTAAAAAAAAGATATGTATCCAGCAGAACTTGTTCAACCCATGAAAGAAGACCTAACAAATGTTGGGTTCCAAGAATTATTATCCGCCTCTGAAGTAGACAACGCTATCAACAATAGCGAAGGAACACTTTTAGTTGTTGTTAATTCCGTTTGCGGCTGTGCTGCAGGCAACATGAGACCCGGCGTTAAACTTTCTATTCAGCACGACAAAAAACCAGCGCAATTAACTACAGTTTTTGCTGGTGTTGACCAAGAAGCCGTTGCGCAAGCCCGCAATTACTTCTTACCTTACCCGCCGTCTTCGCCATCAATTGCATTGTTTAAAGATGGCAAATTGGTGCACTTCCTTGAAAGACACCATATCGAGGGTGGAAGCGCACAAATGATCGCAGCCAATTTACAGGCAGCCTACGACGAATTTTGTTAATCAACCCTGAACAATTCAGCAGCGATTCCATCAGCATGTAATTTACCCTTATCGGTTAAAATAAGGTGCTGATCTTCAAACGTTAACCAACCAAGACGCGCAAATTCTTCAATTTGCGCGTTTTCTTTTTGAGACCACGGCGCTTCAAGTGCTGCGGCATTCAGCCCCCACTTTGTTCTTAGGCCCAATAATATCTGTTCATTGCGGCGCTCGTTAGGTGTCAGGTTTTCCCATTCAAACCAGTTGTCATTTTTTCCGACCGACCTCGTATATTGGGTGTTGTTGCGGACATTCCAACGGCGTTTTTGCCCATCAAATGAATGCGCAGAAGGGCCAACACCTAAATATGGTTTAAAAGCCCAGTAACTTGAATTGTGCTTGGAATGCAGACCTGGCCTTGCGAAGTTTGAGATTTCATATTGTTCAAATCCCGCTTGTTTAGCAAGGTCTATTAAAACAAGGAATTGTTCGTTTTGCAGCACCTCATCTGCCGGCTGTAGTTTTTTCTTTTGAACCAAATGATTGAGTGCTGTTTTTGGCTCAACCGTAAGACAATAAGCAGATAAATGCTGAATTCCCAATTGAAATACTTTTTGCAAAGTTTCTTTCCAGGTAGCGATATCAAGACCGGGAAGACCATAGATTAAGTCTATACTAATATTTGAAAACCCCAGTTGCTGTGCCAGTTGAATTGCTGTCAAACCTTCGTGCACTGCATGAGCACGGTTCATCCAATTTAGGGTTTCAGAAGACAACGTTTGGATACCAATACTTAGGCGATTAATGCCAAGTTGCTTCCATGCTTCTAACTGTTCTTGATTGATGTCTTCAGGATTGGCTTCAAGTGTTATTTCAGCCGTGGTTGATACTTGATAGTTGGCGTTGATCTGCTGTAAAATGGCAGTTAGTTCTTTCGGACTAAGTAAGCTTGGGGTTCCGCCGCCAAAATAAATGGTTTGAACAGGTTCTTTGAGTTCGTTGGTGCGCAACCCAAGTTCTTGCATCATAGCCGCCAATAAATCAGCGCGATAGGATTCAAAAGTTGTAGAAAAATGAAAATCACAATAAGTACAACGCTTGCGACAAAAGGGAATGTGCAAGTAGATCCCGCTCATGAGGGCGCTTAGTTCTTAAGTAATTTCTGTTGTAAAACTTGTCCATTTGAACGCTGAAGCTTGACTAAATATGCGCCAGCACTCAACGTTGAAACATTGAGCTTGCAAGCAATACCAGCTTGCTCCTGCTTCAGCACTGTTTTGCCAAACATATCCAGAATTTCTATCGATAAACGCTCGTTTGTAGACCAACTGATCTGCAATTCTTGCTGAGCTGGATTTGGCGATATTTTCCAACCAAAATCGAGTTCTGTATAACCTGCATTGTCAATGTTTTTAACGACTACAAATGTGCTGTCTCCAAAATCAGCAGCAGTGAGCGTGTAAATGACGTTATTATTGTGATCGGTTACTGTGAGTGCGCCGTCGGTGCCTCCCCATTGCCCTGCACCCAAGCCGTCGCCATAATAATCATAGATGACAAATGTGTAACATTCCAGGGCCGGTAATGCCAAATCATAATTATAAACGGTGTTATTTTGTAATGGGTTAGTTGCATCAGTTGGTGCAGGGAATGCACCTGTACCAAAATTTCCGGCAACATTTTCATTTCCTTCAGACCAAACTACCACACCACTACTATTAACAAGCTCCATATAGGTTTCATTGGCGTAATCATCGGTCGTTAAAGCAACGTGGATGGTGTCTATGGTTTCAGCTACAGCTAGTACATCAATGGTTACTGTAGCATTGTTATTGTTTGGATTTTCATCAAGTGTTTGATTCGGACTACTCACAATAGCACTGAAGGTATGCGTGCCAGCCGCCAATTGCACTTGAGGCAAGGTAATGGTTTGGGCTTGCCATTGTGCCAATGATCCTGACCAATTGTAGAGTTGAGCGGTTCCGTTATCAATTTGATAAGTAATTTGTGCACTTGTGATAGTGGTAGATCCGATATTCATGATTGAAACAGTTGGCACGTAGTTGGCACCACAAAGTGCCAAGGCCGTAAGTTGTGGGGCTGATAAAGCAGCATCAAGCGCTACAACGGTTGCGTTATTTGGATCAAAGCCATCGATAAAAGCTGCGCCTGAGGCATTTGGATCTAGCCAATATTTGAGCTGATTGGTACTATTACTTCCAACTGGCTCCCATGAATTGGCAACGCGGCCGTAGTAGTCAGGAGCAGTTTGATTTTGGCAGGAAGCACCACCACCCCATAGCTGTCCGATAATGCGGTGATTTTGATCAAATAACGGAGAACCAGAAGAGCCGCCTTCAGTAGTGGTATTTCTATCCCAGCCTAAGGTCCAAGTTGAATTGGCTTCTGTAGAACCCATGCCTTGTGAAATAGTAAGCGGATTATCGTCGAAAGAAATTTTCTTGATGTCGCCAGACGGATGGTGAATTGAAACGGCGGATGTTGGAATTGCACCTGAGTTATCCCAACCTGAAAAATAGGGGTTGTAGTCTGGTGGAACACTGCCATTCACTAAGCCACCTGTAATTTCTACCAAACAGAAGTCTGAAGGTGTTCTGCGAGCTCTTAAAACAGCACCACTCAAAGATTGAAAACTTGGTGAACTTGCCGGATTTATACAGTCAGCAGCTTGCCAATTGAAACGGAAAATCCAGTTTGCCGGATTGCTATAACAGTGGTTTGCCGTTAAAACATAAGGTTTGCCGTCGTTTAATGTATTATTGATGAGTGCTCCGGAACAAAAACCGCTACTGCCAGAAACCAACATGACAGCACTTTGACGTTGCTGTGACCAAGGCAAACCATCATTGCAATTGACATTCATGTTACAAGAAGCAGAACTGCCAAAGGCCTTTTCAACAAACTCATTAGCTGTGCGGTAGCCATGGGTAACGATGCTAAGGCCAATATTGCCAACTTCGTTGTTAGGAGCTACATAATACTCAAGAATAGCCACCTCGCCCGGGATGAGTTCGGTGCCAAGCTGACCATCGTAAATGTGTTGTTGTGTAAACGCCCCAAGAATAAACTCTTTGCTTGGGTTGTAGGCAAAAAGTTGATTTCCTTCAGGAATCATTGTTTGTTCAAATGTTAGGTTGACAGTTAATGCTCCTGGGCATTTTAATTTAAGCAACCATAATTTTGCGCCATTGGGTAAATCAAACCAGGTGCCTGCATTAGATGTGTTTAAATTTGTGTGGTTATTAAAACCAAAGCGCCATGGTGCGATGCCTTGGTCATCTACAAGAGCGTCTTCTGCTTTTAAAGCGGCAATATCAGGCTGAGCAAAAGTCCATTCTTGAATGGCTTTTTGATCAATGGTTTGTTTGACTGATAAAGGCAAACCTCCGTTCCCTTGAATTTGGGCAAAGAGAAATGAAGTGGAAAGGAGAATGAAAAAGGTATAGAATAGTTTCATAAGAGCTGTAATTTAAACAAGCATTCGAAAATAGTACTTTTTAGGCGAAAGGACCTCCGCTATGACGAAAAAACTAAGCCACAAGTTGTATCTTTGCTTTATGTCTAAACCATTTGTTATCGGAATTTGTGGCGGCAGCGGGGCCGGTAAAACCACCCTTCTCAAACGCATTTCTGAATCTCTTGAAGGGTATAGCTCGTCTGTATTCTCTATGGACAATTACTACTTACCCATAGACCAACAACAAAAAGACAGCAACGGCATCGTTAATTTTGACCTCCCTACTGCGCTGGACCATGAAAAATTAGCCCTCGATTTACAACAACTGATCTCTGGAGAACCCATAGAAGTACGCGAGTATTTTTTCAATGTTCAGGGCAACAAAAGTGTGCTTCTTACCATTCAGCCAAGTGATATCATTATTGTTGAAGGGCTCTTTACTTTGCACTATCCGAATGTCTTTGAACAACTAGACTTCAGTATTTATGTAGATGTAGACCACGCTATTCAACTAGACCGACGCATTTACCGAGACCAAGAAACACGTGGCTATAAACGTTCAGAAATTATCTATCAGTGGGACAACCATGTCCTTCCTTGTTACCAACAATTCATTGAACCCTATAAAGATCATGCGCATTTCGTTTTTCGAAATGACCATCGCTCAGAAGATGACTTCTTGCTTTTGACCAAAGAACTGCGTAACTTGTTGCCAGCGCGCTTTGTTCAATGAAACTCGATTTAAGCAAATTCAAACACTGGAAAATTGGCCTCATTGGGTTGGGTTTAATCTTTTGCGCCAGTATAATTTTAGGTATTAATGGCCCAAATGCGTTCGAAAAGGACGGCATTCAGCGACAATTTTCAGCACTTGAAAAAAAAGCGGAGGTGGAAGCCCTTCAGTTGTTATCACAGCTCAAAAACAAGCAAAAACTAAAGCTGAGCTCAGAATTTTATTACCACATCTATGACGGAGAACGTCTCTTTGGTTGGCGCAATAATCAATTGCCCGTTGGTCGGTATAAAACTGCTACTTTCCCTGCAAACGGTCTTGTTAAGCTAAAAAATGGTTGGTATTTTTCTACAATAAAAGTAGCTGATGGGCTTACCTGTTGCGTAAGCTTTTGCCTCCAAAACACCTATGAACTTCAAAATGATTTTTTAAAAGCCAAGAACCCAGCTTTTTGGCCAAATGATTTTCAAATCCAATTAACTGGCTTGCCTGAGAACGCGCTCCGCGACAAGCAAGGGAAGATGATCTGCTATTTGAGCCCGCAGCATGCAAACCACGGCACTTCACTTGCCCTACTACTGGCACCATTAATTTTTATTTTGGGTTTGTGCTTGATCTTATTCAACTTCTTTAAAATCTATCGAGGAAATCCGTGGGCAAGTAGCATCCTTCTCTTGGCATTAATCATCAGTAGAATCTTTCTGTATGAAGTCAATTGGCCCTTTCATTTGCTTGATTCTGATTGGTTTGCAGCAAGTTTCTTTGCTTATGACGAATGGACTCCTAATTTTTTCGAATTCGTCATTAATTGTCTTTACGCCGGTTTTGCGCTACAATTTATCATAGAACTGATCAGAAAATCTCCTTACAACTGGTTGAAATCTGTGATTTTGGGGCTGCCATTTTTATATTGGTATTGGATTACTCATCAAATTGGACTCGTTCTAGAACACTCCAATATTCCTGTGAATTTTGAGCACTTATTTGAATTGCGCCTGAGCTCTTTTGTCTTCTTTAGCCTCATTGGTTTTTTCTTCTATCAATTTCAACTGATTTTACTTGTTGTGCTTCCCTTTCAAAATGGAAAAATGCCCCCAGAGAAGCGCTGGTCATACTTAGGGTTGCTCTTTATTCCTTTTTTCATTCTCATCTATTTTGAACGCAGTTGGTTTAATCTGCTCCCCATTATTACAATTTTGCTGAATTGGATTTTGGGCAAGCGTTCCGAATTTTCTTGGTTCCGTTTGAGTCGGCAATTACTGATGCTCAGTTTGTTTTCCTTTTTTCTGAGTCTGCATTTTCAAGCATTGGTTAAAGAAAAAGAACTAGAAAATAAACGCCTTTTTGCACAACAACTTTCATTAGACCGCAATATTAACCTTGAGCTGGCTTTCTCTCAGGTAGCCCCAGATATTTTGAAAGAAAAATGGCTACTCGGCAGTTTCGATAGCTTGAAAAGACAAATAACCAAAGTGAGCTTTGAACATATCTTGAATCAGAAGTTCTTTCAAGGTGTTTGGGATGGCTTTGAAATTGAATCTGATCTTTTTGATGCAAGCGGCAAACCCTGTTTTGGCCTAGACAGCCTTCGTTTGAAGAAATTAACAGATCTGGTAAAAATTCACGGGGAGCCCTCAGAAATAGAAGAACACATTTACTTTATGCCCCATGAAGAACAAGGGCTCAGCTATGTGATTTTACTGCCATTAACTTCGCAAAAAACCTTAGTGCTCACGCTCATTTCTAAGCGCATTCCCGAAGAAATGGGCTTCCCAAGACTCTTAATTTCAGATCAGGCAGGCATCTCCAAAAGTTTAGAACAGTATTCAATTGGAAAATATGCTGAAGGGCGGCTCATCCATCAAACTGGTGGATTCAATTTCCCAAATACCCTTCAGGCTTTTTCAAAATCCTCGCTTAAAAAACAACATTTTGAATTGCGTGGCTTTGAGCATACTGTTTTTTTAAGTGGGGCTGGTTCTGCTATTTTCATTTCAACCAAACAAAGTGAAGGGCTCAATTTGATCACCAGTTTTGCCTTCATTTTTGTCTTTTGGGGAGGCCTGACCATCGCGGTTAATTTTTTAACAGGACAAGGTCTGTTGCTCGGTAGAGAATGGAGTCTTTCTCTAAAAATCCAAATTGCTTTTTTAGTAATTCTTGTCATTTCTCTATTTCTGTATGGACTAGGTAGCTCTATTTTTATTGGGCAGCAATTTGATGCCTACGCACAACAAGCGCTCAAAGAAAAACTTCATGCCGTTGAAATAGAACTCGATAATCAGTTGGGGCAACTCGATACCCTAGACGCCGCACAACTTGGCTTCCAATTAGAAGCAGAAACCGCTAAATTATCGAGTGTTTTTAACACCGACCTCTTTATTTATGATGCCGATGGCTTTTTAATAGCCTCTTCTCGACCAAAGTTATTTGCATTTGGCTTAGTTGGTGAACACATGGATGCCGTTGCCATGGATGCGCTGATTGGGCAGAAAAACAGCTACTTCTCTCACCAAGAACAAATAGGTAATTTAAAATATCGCAGTGCTTATTTGCCGCTCATGAATGAGAAACGAAATCTACTTGGTTTTATCAATCTTCAGTTATTTGGGCAACAGCAAGCCTATGAGCAACAACTCGAGGAATTTTTAAAAGCCGCTATTAATGTCTTTATCCTTTTATTGGCGCTTTCCGTCTTTATTGCGCTTATTGTGAGTAATTGGCTCGTTGGTCCGCTGCAAATGGTTGCAAAATCAGTACGAAATATTGAGTTTGGCAAGAAAAATCAGCGCATTACTTATCAAAACAAAGATGAAATTGGTGCCATTGTTCAATCGTACAACGAAAAACTCCTCGAACTAGAAACCGCAGCACTCAAATTAGCCAAAAGCGAACGTGAAAGTGCTTGGCGAGACCTCGCACAACAAATTGCGCATGAAATTAAAAATCCATTGACGCCAATGAAGTTGAGCATCCAACATCTCTTGCGCAATCTCGAAAATGGGCATCCACAAACCCTAGAACAGGTGCAAAAAGCACTGCCATCTTTGGTTGAACAAATTGATGCGCTGGCTGCAATGGCCAATGAATTTGCCCAGTTTGCAAAACTCCCTGAACCTCAATTTGAACCACTTGATTTAAAAAATTTGGTGCAAAGTGCCTTGCCTCTATTTGAAAACAAAGCAGTGATTCAGTTTGATACTCACGGAACCGATTTCACGATTCTCGCCGACAAAAAAATGCTCGGACAGGTTTTAAATAACCTCATTAACAACGCACTTCAAGCTACCCAAGAAACTGAAAATGGGGCAATTCAAATTAGGATTGAAAGCCAAGACAAAAAACTTGCTTTATCTGTTAAAGACAACGGAGTAGGCATCAGTGAAGCCGCCAAAGAAAAAATATTTACCCCTTATTTTACCACAAAATCATCGGGTTCAGGTATTGGGCTAAACGTGGTTAGGCAAATTCTAGAAAAGCACAACGGAAAAATTCACTTTGAATCTGAGGAAGGAGAAGGCAGTTGCTTTTTTGTGGAACTCCCCTTATTTTCTGAAGGGTCTTAAGTCGTAGAGTTGCACATGCTGATGCTTATACAGCAAATGTTTTAAAAAAGGTTTGATGTCCACATGAGCTGTGTCTTGCTCCAAAATCAATAATTTACTTGCCCCTTTCTGGATCAACTGCTGAATCTGCGGAATAAAAGGTTGGTCTCTGTATAAACTATAATTGCTGTAACCAATGCGATCTATGGCTGTAAGGTGCACATTTGGATAAGGATCCGAAAAACAAAAAACGGTATCGTTGCTACCAATTAAGTATTTAATGTCTTCTCGCTGCGCTTGAATTTGACCCAGCGTTTCATCTTGATTGAAGTAAAACCAACCCCAATTTCCTCGGATAAAACTAGAAGTCAAGGGGGTGTTTTTAACGATGATATTTTGATTTCCTGCCGCCACCTGAGTATAAGAAACTGCATTCAAGAAGATCAGTGTAAGGCCAACATACGCAATTCGTTTTTGCCAATGCGCAGCTGCTATAAATGAACCCGTATATTTCATGTAAATAGCCATCAAAATAAGCGGGACAAACAAGATTTCAATAAAATAGTAATCATGGACATCAAAAACCCAGAACCATAAAATGAAATAGGCAATGGCCCCTATGAAAGAGATGGCAATCAAAAAGCGCAAGTAAAGCGGAATTTCCTTTTTGAATAAGGACCAAAACCCAATGAGCAACAATGGCACCAAAATCAATTGGTGATACATCTCCTTGACGTGTTCAACTAAAATCAGTTTTATAATGCGAATTTGTTCTTCTGCACTCACCTCCCAAATGGGCCTGATGGTAGTTGAGAAAATTGTTGAGCCGTGTGCAGCATTGTAACGGATGGCATAAGTATACCACATGAAACTGCTAAGCATCGCTAGCACCACACTGAAGCCCAACCAATAAACACGACGATCTGAAAGGTAAGATTTCCAGGAGTTGGTCAGAAGTATCGTAAAAAATAAGGCGCCCAGAAAAGCCAAAACAGCAATTAAAGCAGTGACTTTGATAAGGATAGCCAAACTGAGAAAAATAGTGAAGCCTAAATAACTCCGCTTGCTCTTTGTTTGCAAATAAGAGAAGCAGGTACTGATGGCGAGCAGCAAAAATGAGAAGGCATAAATATTGGGTAAAACGGTGTCTGCGTAATAAATCAAGACTGGTGTGCTAAATATGATGCCTGAAAAGACAAATACTTTTTGTTTAGACTCAAAAAACCAAAGCAAAAAGTGCTGCAAGGAAATAATGGAAGTCATTAATAGCCCCAAACTGAATAGCTTAGAGAGCCAAAGTTGATACCCTGTCAGTTTCCAGATTTGCCCAATTATATAATAAACAATGGGAAATTCAGCAGCAGCATGGCGATTTCCACTTGGCGAAATCCAGTTGGTTTGCGGCTCTAAAAATGCCGCTCCTCTCATATACTGAATGGCCTGCGTCAGTGAATCAGACTTTCTGCATTCGTGAATGGGCAAGATGTCGGCTGAAAAATGCTGCCAAAATGCATAAAGAAAACTTAACAACAGGAGAAGGCCTAGTATGCGCCACTTCAGGTCTATCTTGTATTCAAATACTTTCATGTGAAAGTAAAGATACAGATGCTGTGCTTAAAAAACGCTAATTGCCTGTATTATTCAAATTGAATCCTCAACGGGAAAGTAAATTCAGAAACGACACTTTGACCATGCTCATCTTTTGCTGGCATCCAGTTTGGCATGGCAATTAAAGTGTTCTTTAGTCGGCTCTTTAATATTTCCATTTGTGGATCGGTGAACTTTAAAAAAGTAACCTCTCTCACTTTGCCTTTTGTATCGATGAGCAAACGTATATAAATTTTACCCTCGACACCCAACTCCTTGAGGTAAGACCATTCTGTGCTATTGGCAATTTTGTGGTCAATAAATTTGAATAATTCATCCGGATGATTACCATAGAAGGCTGCTGCGAATGGAAAACTGACAATGCTGTCGTGGATTGTTTTTGGAGCTACAACTAGTATTTCTGGGTCAGGTGGTTCGGGAATGTAACCCGTTGGATCTATTGGTTCTGGATCAGGAAAAGGAGGTTCTGGATCAATAGGGCATGGTGCCGGTAGAAATTCGCTGTAAATTACTTTGTGTTGATTGTTGCGCTTCAAAGTCATATCCATTTCCTTGTTTTTAACCAGAGACTGCTTTTTATCTGGTTTGACATGGCGTTTCACGACAGGTTTTTGATCTTCCTCACATGAAGAAAAAACGCAAAAACAAATCAGGATAACGTAACATATTTGCCTCATGAGAATACCTTTGAAACAAAGAACGCACAAACAATTGAATCCTTACCTTTGTTAGACTAAAAAAAACAAATGCAACGTTATTGTCTTGACCCCTGGAACCGCACGCGCATACTCACCAAAGAAGTTCAAATTGGCAGCTTGAAATTGGGAGGGGAAAATTCCATTCGGGTCCAATCCATGACTACCACTGATACCATGGATACCGAAGGCTCCGTTGCACAATCCGTTCGAATGATTGACGCAGGTTGCGAGCTTGTTAGGCTTACAGCCCCGAGCAAAAACGAAGCCGAGAACTTACAAAACATCAAGGCTGAATTGGTCAAAAGAGGTTACAACACGCCTTTGGTTGCCGATATCCACTTTACGCCTAACGCGGCTGAAATTGCGGCCAAAATTGTCGAAAAAGTACGCGTGAATCCGGGCAACTATGCAGACAAAAAGAAATTTGAAGAAATCGAATTCACCGACGCTAGTTACCAAGCCGAACTCAAACGCATTGAGGAGAAATTTACCCCACTCGTTTTACTTTGCAAAGAACACGGCACAGCCATGAGAATTGGCACCAATCACGGTTCTTTATCTGATCGCATTTTGAGTCGTTATGGTGACACGCCTGAAGGCATGGTTGAGTCAGCACTAGAATTTATTCGCATTTGCGAAAAGCACGACTTTGACCAATTGGTTATCTCCATGAAAGCCAGTAATACGTTGGTTATGGTCCAGGCCTATCGCCTGCTCATGGCTAAAATGCTCGAACGCGGTACTGTTTATCCTTTACATTTAGGAGTGACCGAAGCTGGCGATGGCGAAGATGGTCGCATCAAATCTGCGGTGGGTATTGGTGCGCTATTGGAAGACGGCCTCGGAGACACCATTCGTGTTTCTTTAACCGAAGCACCCGAGGCAGAAATACCAGTTGCCCAAAAATTAGTCGCAAAATATAACAACTACAATGCTTTTGCTTTTGAAGCGCCAAAAACAGCCCTTCAATACGATCCGTTTAGCTACAATAGAAGAAATAGTGCTACAATTCACAATATTGGGGGCAAAAATGTTCCAGTTGTTTTAGCAGACTTATCAGGTGTTGCAGCAATCAAACCATCACATTTCTTCGGTTTTGGCTATCAATATAGCATACCACTCGATAAATGGAACCTTCAAGATCAAGCTGCAGATTATGTTTATATCGGCAGCAACAAGCTCGATTTTGAAGTACCTGGCACGCTGGGTATTATTGTAGATTACGACTTTTGGAAAGCAAATTATAGCCAGAAACAGGGCTTCTACCCACTCGTTCTTCCAGAACAACTTCCAGAAATCGACCCTAATCAGACTTGCTTTTTGCCACTTGAAGCCGAAGACGCGATTCCTAATGAACTTGCCAAGCTTCCAAATCTTTGCATCATTTTAAATACGGCGTTTGATAATAAAACACAATTATACCGTCGCTTCTTTTTAGAAATGCAAGAAAAGAATTTACAGCAGCCAGTTATTCTCTCGTATCAATACGAAACGAATGAACTCGAGCGCTTTCAGCTTTATTCAGGAGCAGATGCAGGCGCCATTTTAATTGATGGCTTTGGAGATGGAATTTGGTTAAATGCCGACTTAGGTGCACAGTACATTAACTCCACTTCCTTTGGTATTTTACAAGCTACACGAACCCGTATTTCAAAAACTGAATACATTTCTTGCCCTTCTTGTGGCCGTACTCTTTTTGATTTACAGGAAACCACGGCTAAAATTAGACAGCGCACCTCTCATTTGAAGGGTATTAAAATCGGAATTATGGGTTGTATTGTGAACGGCCCCGGTGAAATGGCCGATGCCGATTATGGCTACGTCGGAACAGGTCCGGGAAAAATCAATCTTTACAAAGAAAAAGAGATTGTCCGTCGCAATATCAACGAAACAGAAGCCGTAGAAGCGCTTGTGGATCTCATTAGAGAATACGGTGACTGGCTAGAGCCAAAAATTTAACGTGGCTTTTTTAGAAGGTGGGGGCGCAATTAAGCTCTATCCATTCGTTGCTTTGCGGATGAAAGAAGCCCAAACTTGCTGCATGCAAATGCAAACGGTCAGCTTTTTGACCATACAAATCATCGCCTTTAATTGGGCAGTTTAATCCTAAATGATGTGCCGCATGCACACGTAGTTGATGCGTACGACCCGTATGCGGATAAAATAGAATTCTTGTTTGTCCATTTTCAGAAGAAAGTACCTCGTAGCTGGTGTGGGCAAAACTGCCATGCTCATAGCAGACCAATTGTCTTGGGCGGTCATCGAGGTCTACCCGAAGCGGTAATTTAATCTCACCAGAAGTGTCCATTAGTATGCCATCTAAAATGGCCATATAGGTCTTCTTTACCTTTCTGAGCACAAATTGGCGTTGCAGGCGCTGATGCATCAACTTTGTTTTTGCCGCCAACATGATACCGGAAGTCGACATATCTAAGCGATGAACTAAAAGTGGCCCATCTGCATGAGGATAGCGTTTTTTTAAATCCTCTAAGCAATTGGGTTGAGGGTTCTTACCGGGTACCGATAAATATTCAGGGCTCTTATTTATGGCAACAATCCATTCGTCTTCATAGATGATTTCTAATTCCTTCGCAGGGTGAATGGCCGTTATAGGATTTGGATCTACGTCAAGCCCCTTAAGCATGTGCCCAAGAATGGGTTCACACTTGCTCTTGCAGGCCGGGTAAAAATGACCATGGATACGCACTTCAGAATCTGGAGACATTCCCCACCAAAATTCTGCCATACATATAGGCTTCAAATTATTCAAATAAGCACATTGCAAAAGCTTAGGAGCCGCACATTCACCTGCCCCTGCTGGCGGAGAATCAGTAAATAACTCTAGGACATTGACACTTTGACCCAGCGCATTTAAAAAGGTATAGCGCTCAAAAATGCGACGTTGTAAATCTGCAGAATGTGCTGCGCGCTTAGCTTTTATTTGTGCAAGCTGGTCTTTATATGTGTTTAATTTATTTTGTGCGTCTGCCAATTCCAACTGAGCTTGTTTCTTGAGCGCCTTAAGTATTCGACTTTCTTGCATGCTTTCAAAACGCAATTGCTCTAGTAGTTTGCCAGCATTTTCAACTGACGTTTGAATAGTCGCCCTCTGTTGGTCGCGAAACGCTTTTGTGATCTTAATTTGGTGTTGAAACCCTTCTATCTTTTGAGACCATTCTTGCTGTTTGTTCAATATGGCCCTACTTAAATTTTGAAAATCAGGCGCCATTTCAATGGCCTCAATTTCCAGCGTGAGTTGATGAATTTCTTGTTCTTCACGTCGAAAAAATCCTTGAGCCTCGAGTAAATCAAAGACGGGTGGGACAAAGCCAGGGTGTTCATTAGAATTGCCTAGTTTTCCAGAAAAAGCGGCTAAATAACCGAGCTTTCCTTCTTGATTTTGAACCACTAACACACCAAACATTTTGCCAATGGCTCCTAATCTTTCAGTTCGGTCCAAACCAAAGTCATGTCCAAAATCTGTATTTTCTATGTAGGCTTGTAAGTCTTTGGCTGCAGCTGCAGCAAGTGGGTGCAGATCGTAATAGAAAGGGAAGGTGAAGCGCTCGGGAAGCGTGTATGTTTGTAGGTCGGCTGCAAGTGGAATAAACATAAAACAAAGGTCAAAAAAAAACGCCCTCGTTGGAGGGCGTTCTTCTTTCTTTTAAAAGAAATTATTTGATCACAACATTTTTAGTTGTTGTAAGACCTTCTACTGTAACAGATACAATGTAGCTTCCTTTTGCAACGTTTTCAGTTGAGAAAGAAACAACTTGTGTACCGTTAAGGTTAGTCAAGTTTTTAGTTGCGATAACGCGACCTTGAAGATCCATTAATGCAACTTGGTAATCTGCATTTGTAGCTTCGAAAGAAACATTCAACTCGTCAGATGCTGGGTTAGGGTAAACATTCATAGCGATTGTTGCTAACTCATCCATTCCTAAAGCACCTGTTTTGAATGCACGTGAATCCATAGAAGCAAATTCAGCTCCAGAAGCAACAGTTGTTCCGTTAGCATCTACTAAAGAGTAAGCACCGTTACCGTAAGAACAGCAGATACCATCTCCGTAAGCATCATAGATTTCGAAAACATAACATTGGCTTGGGTTCAAAGTAACAAGTACTGGAGCTTGAACAGTTTGACCTGCTGCGCCAGTTGTCATGTCTGCCCAGCTACCACCACCTTGAGCTACAGTAGCACCTGTGCTATTCTTGATCGCCCAAGAAGTTTCAGAAGCATAGTAATCAGTAGTGATGTTTACAGTTACATACTGAGAAATAGCGTTAGAAGCATTTGCGATAGTTGCAGTAGCACCATTGTTTGCAGCTGAAGCATCACCTGCAGTTGTAACAGTAACAGTTAAAGCACCACCAGTAAAGTTAGCGATAGGTGAACAAACCACGTTTGCAACACCGTAAGTAGCTAAGTTACCGCTGTAAGTACCTGTAGAAACTGTAGTACCACCTTGTGTGATTGTTACAGTTGCAGCAGTAAGTGCAGTTGTTCCGTTGTTTTGAATGTCAACAGATGGCGTGTAAGAACCTTCACAATGAACCAAAGAACCTGTGTAGTTCAAAGCAGCAACATCAGTTGGAGCAGATGCAGGTGGAGGACATGCACTAACAGTAGCATACAACTCAGCACCAGTTAATTGACCAACTTCTTCGATAATGCGGTTAGGGCAAATACGGTAGATTGTTGGAAAGTAAGCGATGTTGTAATCGTTGTTGATTTGGTTTGCTGAAGCTGAAGCTGGGTTAGCCATTGGGAATTGAACTTGACCAACAGTTGTGTTCAAGATGTTTGAACCTGCAGGTGAATTTGTAGGTTCAATCCAGTTACCAATTGCACCGCTACCATCTAACATAGTTGCATCAGCAGTAGTTCCGTCTCCTTCGATCCAGATTACCATTACATCGTTAGTTGTAGAAGAAGCAACACCTGGAGCTCCTGTTGGACCGTGTGCAACATACACTTCATCAAGTGCACCTGAACAATGGTAAGCCCAACATGGACCACACCAAGTAGCAGAAACATCTAAGAATACAGTGTATCCTTGGTCTAGGTAGTCGTACAATGTGTAAGAACCATTGTTTGTCATACCAGCAGTAGCTAACCATGATTGGTTTGCCGTTACTGTAAAGTTTGGAGCAACGCTTCCTGGGGCTAGCTGCGCATTTGCACTAACACCTGCAAGTAGCATTGCAGCTGAGAATAATAGTTTTTTCATGCGTTAAAATTTAAGTTTGTGTAAATATAAAGAAAATCCGCTCAAGGAAAAAAGCGAAAACCCTAAAACTAAAAGAAAATTGCTATTTTTTCTTGAGTTGTTCTTTGATAAACAACTCAATAGCGCCGACCATAGAAGGTGCTTTAGGATGCGGAGCATGCACATCAAGACGCAAGTTGTTCTTTAAAACGGCATTTGCCGTAGTAGGCCCAAATGCTGCAATTGCAGTAGTGTTTTGCTTGAAATCTGGGAAGTTTTTAAACAAAGATTCAATCCCACCCGGACTAAAGAAAACGAGCATGTCGTAATAAACATCTTCGAGATCTGATAAGTCAGCAGCAACTGTTTTGTAAAGAATTGCTTTAGTAAATGGAATGTTAAATTTTTCTAACGTTAACGGGATGTTATCGCGAAGAATATCGGTGCAAGGCAAAAGGAATTTTTCGCCTTTTTGTTTTTTCATGAGTTCGGCCAGCTCTTCTATAGTTTGCTTGCCAAAGAAAATTTTACGCTTGCGGTAAGTAACGTATTTCTGAAGGTAAAGCGCAACGGCCTCTGTAATACAGAAATATTTCATGGTGTCTGGCACCTCAAAACGGATGGCTTCTGACATTCTAAAAAAGTGGTCAACAGCTACTTTAGACGTTAAAATAACGGCTGTGTGCTCGCTGATATCTATCTTTTGAGTGCGGAATTCTTTTGCATCAACACCTTCTACCTTGATGAAAGGACGGAAATCGATTTTGAGTTTGTATTTATCAGCTAAATCAAAATATGGAGATTTGTCACCCTCGGGTTTTGGCTGAGAAACAAGAATGGTTTTAATGGCCAATTTTTAGAATTTAATGTGTTTTAGCTTGTAAACCAGCGCCATACAAGAAGCATAGGCAGGATTTCCAAGGCGCAAAGGTACAAAATTAAATAATACCATTCCAAATTTGCTTGCTGCGCAATTCGCCAAGATTTAAAAATTCGCCAAACATAAACTAAGCATGAACAAAGTATAAAGGTATTGTTAATCAAGTTGTTGGCTTGTCCGTTGATTGTCCAAAGAAAGGCCAACGCCAGAAAAACTAAACCCGTAAAAGACCATACTTGTCTGTTTACTTCAGCAAATGCAGCAGACCACTTCCATTGCCCTACCAGAAAGAGCACTAAACGATAAATAAGCGATTGAAAAAGTACCCAAGCACATACAACAACTGCGCTCATTAAAAAGGCTTCTGTCCTCGTGTAAAACTCAGAAACAAATAGATAAACACACAGATTTAAAGACAAATAAAAATTGACAAAAAATAGCGCTTGTGTCTGTGGGCGCATCTTTTCATCATCAAAGCCAAAGCTTTCAATACGGCTCGTTTTCAGGAATCTGCGCCAAGACAAACTCAGGGCATTTGGAGTGCTCAGTCTTGCATAGGCAATAAAAGCAAGGGATAGCAGCGATATAAACAGTAAATAACTATTTAATTGTGAGCCTCTTTCTATTAATTCAAATGATTGCATATCCTATTTGCTGAACACAAAAATAATTCAAATTCCAATGCTACAGCTGCACAGATTATTCCTTACTTTTGTGCCAAACATCAATCATGAAAACTGATCAATACCAACATCCCGATTATTACAACATGGATGACCTCCTCTCAGACGAGCACAAACTTGTCCGAGATGCAGCAAGAGCCTGGGTGAAAAAAGAAGTTTCGCCGATCATCGATGAGCATTATGAAAAAGCTACTTTCCCGATGCACATTCTGAGTGGGCTCGGAGAAATTGGCGCTTTTGGCCCTTACATTCCTGAAGAATATGGCGGCCCTGGCCTCGACCAAATTTCTTATGGGCTCATCATGCAAGAACTCGAGCGCTGTGACTCCGGTTTGCGTTCAACCGCATCTGTGCAGTCATCATTAGTGATGTATCCTATCTGGAAATATGGTTCAGAAGAGCAAAAATTAAAATACCTACCTAAATTAGCCACAGGTGAAATGATCGGCTGTTTTGGCTTGACGGAACCAGATTTCGGCTCCAATCCAGGTGGCATGATTACCAATTTCAAAGATGCTGGTGATCACGTCATTCTCAATGGTGCTAAAATGTGGATTTCCAATGCGCCTTTTGCACAAATTGCAGTTGTTTGGGCCAAAGATGAAAGTGGTCGCATTCACGGTTTAATCGTTGAGCGCGGTATGGAAGGCTTCTCAACACCAGAAATGCATGGCAAACTTTCATTGCGTGCTTCTGCCACCGGCGAGCTTATTTTTGACAATGTTAAAGTTCCTAAATCAAATATTCTTCCAGGTCGTTCAGGTTTGGGTGCGCCTTTGAGCTGCCTTGACTCTGCACGTTTTGGTATCGCATGGGGCGCCTTGGGTGCTGCCATGGATTGCTATGATCAAGCTTTGCGCTACTCCAAAGAACGCACACAATTCGATGTTCCAATCGGAAGCTTCCAATTGATTCAAAAGAAATTGGCTGAAATGATTACTGAAATCACCAAAGCACAATTGCTTACTTTACGTCTTGGCCAATTGCGCAACGAAGGTCGTGCAACATCTGCACAAATTTCAATGGCCAAAAGAAACAATGTAGAAATTGCTTTGAATATTGCACGCGAAGCCAGACAAATACATGGTGGAATGGGTATCACAAGTGAATATTCTATGATGCGCCATATGGCCAACTTAGAATCTGTCGTAACTTATGAAGGAACTCATGATATTCACCTCCTCATTACAGGAATGGATGTCACCGGAATTCCGGCCTTCACCCGAGAAATGCCAAACCTTTAATTTTAAAGTTCATCATCTTCAGAAGGCGCATCTCCTCTTAGTAGGCGGATGCGCTTTCTTGCTTCTGCGCCATATAAACTGCTCTTGTAATCGATCAAGAGTTTTTTATAGGACTCCACTGCAGCTGTTTTATCCAATAAGCGCAATTCCAAAATTTCTGCTGTCCTAAACAAGGCATCGTCGGCTAGAATATCTTTGCCATGGAGCTTGAGCAAATCGGCATAATAACCCAAAGCTGCTTGCCATTGACCCCGTTGTTCCAAAGCCTGCGCTTTTCTAAACAAAATATCATCGGCTAAAGAATGATAAGGAAATTGTGTTTGAATGCTGTCAAATAACACAAAAGCAGAGTCATAATGATGTTGGGCAATCATGCGGTCGGCGGTGGCAAACCATAGCATGACTTGATAATTGCTGTCTAAGCCATAATTGTCCGTGATGAACACCGCAAGTTGAATGGCATCGTTGGCAATGAGTTTAGAAGTGGATTCTTTTAAAACATTGAGTTGCGCTTGTGCAAATTCAAATTCGCCATCATAATAGAAGATTTGAGCATTCTTGAATTTGGCCTCGCTACCAATCGTTTCAAATTTAAAATCGTTATCAACTTGCATATAGAGCAAAGAAGCCTCCCAGATGTCCCCGTCGAGTAAATAGATGTCCGCTAAAAGCATTTTTACCTGTGCCCGCTGCATATCTGTTAACCCAGGCATTTTTGTCAAAAGCAAAAGGTCTTCAATCGCTTTTTTGGATTGATCCGCATAAAAAGCCCTGATTTCAGCCAATTGCAAAGAAAGTTGTAAGCTCACTTTGCCCTTGCCCAAGCGCGCTAATGCCGTTTCAAAATCGAGAATACTTTGGGCAATCTCCTCATTCGTATATGCTCTGAACTGCGTGATTTGCTGAAACCTTGCGTTGAGTAAAGAGAGTTGTGCTTCATAAAAATTGGGATTGTCTTGACCCAACTCTAGTACATATTGATAACAACGACTGGCTTGATCAAAAACAGCATTTTCAACACAAATATGGCCAAGTTCTAATACCTCGCGGCCAGCGCCTTTACTTCTTTTGTCAAGGGCAATAACCTGATTAACAGCGCCATTAAAATCTCGGTTTTGTACAAAAAGCCAAGTAAGCATCTGCCTAAAAACAAGAGGTGCATTAGTTTGCTGCACTTGCTGCAAAAGCACTTCCTTTGCCAATTGAAAATCCGGCCCATTCGCATTTACAAGATCCAGGCGAACGCCCAAAGCCTGCTGAATGGCATCAATGATACTTGGCTGTTGGCCCAAATAATCTAAGTAAGCCAAAAGCATTTGGCGCTTATCTCCGGCTAAAGCATAATAATCTGCGTATTGAAAATTAAAAGGGTAATAAGGCGCTAATTTCTTTCCCTGATCAAGTGTTCTTTTTGCGTAGTCTAGCTTGCCTTTACTTGAAAAAGCCTGATAAACATTGATGATTTGACCTGGATTTGGCTCTAGTTCATTGACAATATCTTCATAGATTTTTTTAGCCTTTGCCGGTTCGTCGAGTTCCTCATAGAAAGTCCCTGCTAATAAGCGGACTTCGTAGTCCTGTTTATTTAGGGAGATTTGTTTTTTCAGAACTTTCTCTGCTGTTTTGTCATCTTTTTGAGCTCTTAAACACGTAAAGTATGGCATAAAAACAGCCTTGCTTTGGTCGGTCTCATAAATTTTTTGATAATAAACGAGGGCCTTATCAAATTCTGAATTATTGAAATAATACTGTGCTAATTGTAAATCAGAGTTGTTTTGCGCAAACGACTTTAAACCAAAAACTAAAAAGAAAATAACAACGAAGTATTTCATCTTTGGCGCGCAGCTTTTTCTTGTAATTGATTAGCTAAAGCATTTACAGGTGGATACAGCGCATAGTAATCTTCAAAAAGCTTGGCCTTCGCACGAAGGTACTCTTTGGTTAGGGCCGCTAATTGATCCACTTTGTTGTGTTCAAACTTAATAAATTCATCGAAGCGCTGGCGTTCACCGCGCCCTAGTTCGACGTCCTGGGCAAGAAGCTTGAGGACTGTCTTTTCTTCTTTAATTCCGGTTCTCAATTGACGCAATTGTTTGGTAATAGGATTGATGGATTTGCGCATTAGCTTGTAGGCGTCTAGTTGTTGAGCAAGGTCCAAGTTAATTGTGTCGAGGTGAAGATGTTGTTTGATCTTGAGTTCGGTTTGCATGGTGTTCACTTTTAAAGATGAAACTTCATCCATGCGCTTGTCTTTGATCTGTTCAGCTAGCTGATCAAGTCTTTTTTGCTCTTGTTGAATGCGCTTTAATTGCTGTTCTTTGTTAATGTCAGCACACGATGTTAAAAAGCTTACTAAAGTGAAGACGATAAGTAATTTGTTCATCCAATTTGATTTAAATAAAGATGTAAACCAGCCGTGATAATCGTTGCTAATAAAAAACCTGTGTATACTTCAATTGGCCTGTGTTTCTTAAGATACAATCTTGCCGACATCGTCAAGCCAGCAGCAATTATTGAACCAAGAAGCCACCAATTGCTAAAATCAGTTTGGCCAGCCGTGTAAACAGCTAAAAACCCAACAAGAATTCCTGCGCCGGCAGCGTGTAAAGAGATTTTGATCCAACGGTTGATCAAAAGAAACAAACTCGTGATGGCAACGCCCGATAACGGGAGCGCATAATAATAACTAGGCAAGGTATTGTTTCCTGCCTTGTAGGCTAATAAAAAGAAAAGAACTAGTGAATAAATGAGCATGATGATTAACGGCAAGCCACGCTCCCCTTGTGTTTCAATGTCAATGGTGCTAATGACTTTAAAGCGATGCAATAAAATGAAAGAAACACCGGGTGCGACTACACTAAACATGAAAAAGATGGTAAACAGCGCCCACTTTGTTGGAAGTGGCGCGAAATATAGCGAGCTCATGGCATAGCTGGTGCTGATTGCCGGCACAAATAAACTGATCAAAATGCCATAAGTCGGCATAAATAAGGGTAAAAACACCCATGAAAATATATGTGAAAGTATCCTCATAATTCTTTGCGCATTCTGGCAACTGGTATTTGTAATTGTTCTCTGTACTTCGCAACTGTACGGCGGGCAATGTTGTAGCCCTTTTCCCTTAAAAGATCCATGAGTTTCTCGTCAGTGAGCGGATTGTGCTTGTCTTCTGCTTCAATGGCATCGGAGAGAATCTTTTTAACTTCTCGGGTAGAAACCTCTTCGCCGGAATCTGTCGATAATGACTCTGAGAAGAAGTATTTCAAGGAAAAGATCCCGTAGTTTGTTTGTACATATTTTGAATTGGCCACACGAGATACCGTTGAAATATCTAACTCTACCATATCGGCGATGTCTTTCAGAATCATGGGTCTGAGTTTAGTTTCATCGCCACTCAAAAAATAAGCTTCTTGGTATTCGAGAATGGCGCCCATCGTAAGCAACAAGGTTTGCTGACGTTGTTTGATCGCGTCGATAAACCACTTGGCACCATCTAGTTTCTGCTTGACAAATTGAAAGGCTTCTTTGTCTGATTTTGAACTTTTAGCTCCCTCCGCATAACTGCGCAGCATGTTTTCGTAATCGCGATTCACTTTTAAATCAGGGGCATTCCGACTATTGAGGCTTAACTCCAAACGGCCTTCGTGTTCAAATAATGTGAAGTCCGGAACGATTTGCTGATAACTCTTTGCCGCTTCGCGCATTGAACCTCCAGGCTTTGGATTACAGCGTAAAATTTCGTCAATGGCCTCTTTTAAATCTTGGTCTTCGATTTCGAGCTTTTTGGCAATGCGCTCATAGTGCTTTTTGGTGAACTCTTCAAAGTACTTTTCTACTATTTTGAGGGCCGTATATCTAACGATATCTCCGTCTTGTTTGCGCTGCAATTGTAACAATAAGCATTCTTGTAAATTCCTTGCGCCAACACCGGCCGGCTCTAGTTCTTGAACCAAAGCTAAAACTGCTTCCACCTCTTTTTCTGTGGCTTCAACATTCATCGAAAAAGCTAAATCATCTACAATGGCATCAATGGCTCGGTTCAAATAGCCCGATTCATCAAGATTACCCACAATTAAATGAGCGATCACAAATTGTTTTTCATCCAGATAAAGCAAGTGCAATTGCTCTATCAGGCGCTCCTGAAAACTCTGTTCACCGGATAGCGGAATGACGCGTTCTTCTTCATCGCGCGATTGATTATTTGCTTGTGTTTTGTAGTCAGCGATGTCATCATCTAGATAATCCGACAGGTCGAAATCATCGTTGTCGTCGTCATAATCGTCTTGTTGGTCAAAATCATCGTCTTCAAGTTCTTGACCCTCCTCTAAAGCAGGATTTTCCTCAAGCTCTTGTTTGATGCGTTGATCGAGCTCCATGGTCGGCACCTGCAACAACTTCATTAGCTGAATCTGTTGAGGAGACAGTCTTTGTTCAAGCTTTTGAATAAGTTGTTGCCGTAAAGCCATTATTGAATCTTCTGTTTAATCACCTGATAAATTTCCAAAGTGCTCATGTCATAGACATATATCAGAACGTGCATGTTTGCGGCATTGTAGGCGCCGTCTAACTGATTTGGAACGACAAAACTATAGTTGATATAATACTTGCCATTGTTAAAGTCTGCAGCCGTAAGTTGGCGGCCAAACGGCATATTATTTAGGTTCTTGCGGTGAATATCGCGGTGAATGTAATTATGATTATGAGAGTTGTCTGACATTTTTTGATCGCCCACAAGTGAATCTTCCAACACATAAACAACAATACCTAAATCATTGGTCAAAGAAGCATCGAGCTTTTCAGCTTCAACATGTAAGAAAGCTCCTTTGGTAGAAGGGTAATAATTCAGTGCTGACTGCAAATTGACTTTAAGATTGTTTTCTGTCAATAGATTGCTGGTCATGGAGGACCACTGCCCAGGGCTTTGAAAGATGACACCTCCATTGTTTACTCTGCTTATTGGACCCCTCGGATTGCCAACAAATCCACCGTCATGTGTGCCGAACCAAGTGCCAATTGCTAAGCCATCGGGGTTTGTGAAATCTAAGGTGTAGTTTGTATCAACAGACTGAAAATCACCAATGCCATCTACTCCTGAATGAATAGAAGCTACAAAAACTCGATTTGGATTCGCCTCGTGCAATTGATGCGCAAGGTCTGCAGCAGCAGGGCAAAAAATACACTTGTGGCCAGTAAAATCTTCGATTAAAATATTGCGGTCAGTATTGGTGTTTTGGGAAAAAGTTGGCCATTCATTGGCCACGTAATCAGCCCAATTGCCAGGATACAATGTGGTGTCGAGTTCTAGGTTAACTACTGGTGGATACGGGTTGCTCACGCGGTCACAAGATGGCAACATCAGGAAGCCAAAACTTATGAAAAAAGCAAGAAAAATTGCAGTTATTTTCATCTTAAAAACTATGCGTTAAATTGATCATTAAACCATTGTTTGCAGGCACTGGTCGGCAAACACCACCCACACAAAATAAACCTGCACGTTGGCGGCCGTAAGAAACGGTCAAGCGGGTTGCGTCTTTGATGTATCCGCAAGTAATTATCGGATAATTTACGCGTTTACTTACATCGGCATTGCCATAATTGTATTGGTTCATAAAAGAAAAGAACCATCCTGGGGAAATGGTGTATTCTACTAATGCCGTAGCCCAATTTCCCTTGTCGTTTAATCCTGCGGCATTCTTTTGAACCCACATTCCTTGCAACTCCCAACGCAATGCATGGTGCGTGTTGATTTTATAAGTGCCTTCTAAAACGGCGATTCTTGCATGAATTATACCTTTAGCCTCACTGACCTTAACAACGTCATTATTGATTTTAATATCATAAAAACTAAGTATGCCACTCCATTTTTTGTTGAGTTTTTTGGTCACATTAAAGTTGATGTCTTGCCAATACAAACTATCACTTAAATCAAATGGTCGGCAGTGATAAACCACCCTTGAAGAATCATTGAGGTCTATTCCGTTCAGTGTATGTTTTGGCTGGTAGGTGGTCGAGAAATTGAGCCCAACTGTTGTGCCGTACTTTCCGCCCAATTTTGAGCCCTTTTTAAACGTGTAAAGAATGTCTGCCTGATATGCAACTTCTCCCATTGGTTGCGTTGCGTATGGGTACAAGGTCGCCACTAAATTATAAGTGTGCGTTTTATTCAATGAGGGCAGGTAATTGATGAGTACATCTTGTAAGTCTTTGGTTCGGTCAGAACGGAAACTCATGTTATCAACTGACTTTCCAGAAATGAGAATTCCTAGACACTTTTGGGTATAGCGCAAATTGAATACTGCGGCATGGCCATAATTGTAGATGTATTTGTTGTCTGAAGAGGGATCCTGCTCTTTTTGCATAAATTCTGCGTCCGCATAAAAATTCTTGTAAGCCAACTTGACACGACCACCATAGACACCAACGTTTTGTGGTAAAATCCAGTCGGGGTTATCGTCTTCTTGAAATTTACTCACAAATGAAGCGCCTAATACAACATCTAACGCTTTGTCTTTCATGAAGGAAAGGCCTTCATTGAGGTGAAATTCTCCGTCAACTCCTCTGACTAAACCAGCGCCATGTATCATTTGTCCTTTTTGAAAAGACAAGCGTTGATTTCCATAAACACCCTTAACAACAAGACCTTTACCTGGTCTTAAAACAATGCGTACTCCGTCAAGAAGGTTGTCGTAACCTAGGTTGCGGTCTTCATAGGTGCGCAGTGCCAAACCAGAGCCAAACTGCTCATAAAAAGAACCTAAAGTAACATCTACAAAATTGTTTTGATAACCGACGTAGCGCATGCCTATACCGGTGCCATCAAAACGATTTGGATACCCTTGAATTCTAGGCAGATAAGATTCAAGGCGCATGCCGGCTTTAAAATTCCCTTGTGTGTAAAACACATTCATATAGGAATTTAATAAGCCTTTTTGAACTGGTTGTTTGGCATTGATAATGCTGTCTTCATTGAGGTACTGGAACGTGGTTTCCATATTGCCAGTAATGTTGCCTTGGGCTTGCACAAGTTGAAGCGCGCAAGTAAACCCAATAAGGGACAATAAATGTTTCATGGGCTTATTTTCCGCTCAATTTGAGCAATTCTTGGTATAATTTCTCTTCGTCACCTGGCGCATAATTGTTGTGCGAATAAACGATGTTACCCTCTTTGTCGACGAGGAAAGTATGAGGCACATTGTTAACTCCCATGGCGCGTTTGAAATCCCAATTTGGATCCATTAAGACTACATAATCCCATGCCTTTCCGTTCACATAAACAGGCACTTGGCTTTTTGTTTTTTCATCGTCAATAGCAACGGCTACAAGGGTAACTCCTGTTTCCTCGACCCAATCAGCATATAGTTCATGGACAGTATTTAATTCTTTTTTACAAGGCGCACACCAAGTTGCCCAAAAACTAATGATTACGGGGCCGTTTGCTGTTAATTCGGCAGTGTTAACGGCCTTGCCTTTCATGTCAACAAGCTTAACGGATGGAACTTTCTTTGCGACGTTAGCTTCAACGTGAGCATCTTGAGCTGTGGCCTGTAGGGCTAAAAAGGCAACAAAAAGAGAAAATAGAACTTTTTTCATGTGTGAATTTTAGGGTGCTTGGCAAATATCTTGCCGAATCCAAAAGTATAAAAAAAGCGGCGATGGAAAAAATGGCTTAAATTTTGTAGACTGCGATGAAAACGTTATTTTTGAACAAATACGAATTCCATACATGAAAGCCCTATTTCTCTCTCTATTCTTATCTTTTAGCCTCATCGCTTTGTCTCAAGACGGAATTTTCATTCATCTTGACGGTCAAACAGCAGATATCTCTGGTCAAATACATACCGTTGCCGTCACAAGCGGGTCTTCTTTTGATGTTCCATTCGACGTAGTTAATAACACCGGTACTTCCAAACAATGGAGAATCACGCGTTACAAGGTTAGTACACCTGCAGGTTGGGCCGATGGTCTTTGCTGGGGACATGCTACTGACCCTTTTGGTGGCACTTGTTATTCATCAACTCAAATGAATAGCAACCCTTGGACAACTCCAGGAACACAAACTGTATTGTTCACTTTACTAGATGGCGAATACGGCAAAATGAAAGTCTCCGTTGACCCAGAAGACAACACTTATGGCCAAGCTCATTACAGATACTACATTTCAACAAATGGAGTAAATATGCTTGATTCCGTAGACCTCATCGTCGATTACACGGCAAGTATCAAAC
>JAURHO010000189.1 GCA_030833265.1 Crocinitomicaceae bacterium
GAGTTTTTGATTTCAGCGCCATAGCTGTTTTCAAGATAGTTTTCGACCTGCTGCAACTCTTTTAGTACCGCTGGGTCCCAGAAACTCAGCGCCGGATCCGAAAGTTCAACAGCCACATCAAAAGGCCTGATGCCGCCAAAATGGGTATCGATGAATTTGAAATCTTGTTTGAGCTGTTCTTTCGGGTGCAAATCATCCATGAGGTAATGGTTGTTGCGGATCAAGACAATACCAAAAAACGAACCCACGATTAACAGCGCACTCCCGACTAAAACCGCCGTTCTTCTACGGATTAAAAATTGAAAAAGAAAGCTTAAAAACTTGCGCCAATAAGGAGCTTCGGCTTGTTGATGGATGTATTTTGGAGTAGGGAGGAGCAAAAATAAAATGGGCAGCAAAAACATGGTAAAGAAATAGGCAATCAGTGTGCCTAGCCCAGCAACCACGCCAAATACTTGGATCGGGATCACCTTGACAAAATATAAACTTCCAAATCCAATGGCGGTTGTAATCGAAGTGAGAAAGGCGGGAAAAGCAATTTCTTGATAAGTAATTTTGGTGGCCTCCACCTTATTGAGCCCTTCACGCAGCCCTTGTAAGTACCTGCTCACAATGTAAATGACGTCAGCCATGGCTACTACAAACAGAATGGTGGGTAGCGTTACGAGTAAAATATTGATGGGTTCATCTAGCCAAGCCATGCCGCCGAGTAGCCAAATGCAAGCCATGATCATGACAGACATCGGTACCAGCATGCCCCAAACCGATCTGAAAGTCAGAAATAGGAACACCAGCACCAATGCGGCGCTTAAAAACAAGAAGAAGACCATTTCTTCCATCATTCTATCTACATAGACTTTTTGGCCGTGTGTTCTTCCTGAAAGGTGAACACCATCAAAATCATAGGCATCAACCAACTGATGGATTTTGGCCAACATGAGGTCGCTTTGCTTGCGCTTGATGTAGTCTTGGTGGCGGATGAAAATACAAACTGATTGCCCATCCTTGGCTACAAGCGTATTTTGAAGTTCAGGCGTTGCTGAAATGCGTTTGGCATCTGAACCTAGGAATTTACGCTGACCGTGAATGTAAGGGTCGAAGACCACGCCTCCAAATGGGTATATTTTGGCTTCTTTCGCTGAAGTTATGGCAATAGCGCGTTTCACAAAGGGTGCCCTTGTTTCAATGTCTTTTCTTAAGCGTTCAATATTTTTCAAAAAGGACAAGTCGTAAATGCCTTTTTTATTTTCAATAGCCAGCAATAAAAAGTCGTTGTCTGATTCAAAGCGTTCGCGGTGCTGCTTGTAATAGCTGGTTTGGGAGTCGTGGTCGGGGAAAAACTTTTCAAAGTTGTAGTCGAAGCGCAGGTTTTTGAGTGCTAGCAGAAAGAAACCTGAAAACACCAAAATGCAGCAAAGTGAAATCAAGGCCCAGGACTTGATCGATAAGGATTTGATCTTGTTGAAAAACATTGAAAACATGCCTGACGAAAGTACGTGAAATGGCGTTGAAAACCAAAAGATTGACCGATTTTACAACAAATAAAAAACCCAGTAACTCATGAGAATTACTGGGTTTTGTTGTGGGGGTTGACGGGTTCGAACCGCCGACCCTCTGCTTGTAAGGCAGATGCTCTGAACCAGCTGAGCTAAACCCCCTTTGTTAGACGAGTGCAAAGATATGAATAAAAACTAATTTGCAACAAAAATTTAATATTTTTTTCAATTTAGCACCTCACGAATTAAAGGGAATGAGTTTGTTTGCTGCGCAATGAGGGTTTATATAGTGCTCACTTCCAAAATGTTGGACGCATGTAACTTATTCAGAATCTTTTCGTAAACTTTGGCTTATGCACAAAAACGGCATGAGAAATTTATTCTTAACAGCGGCACTTGCGCTTGGCTTGCTCTCTTGTAATGGCGAAGCAACACGTCGTGCTTTATCTCGTGACTGGGATCAAATCAAGGCAAAAGGCAAACTCACTGTACTTACCGAAAACAGCACGCTTTCTTACTTTGAATTTAGGGGCAAGCAAATGGGTTTTGAATACGAAATCCTCGATACCTTTTGTAAGGCCAATGGTCTAAAATTGGAAGTAAAATCACTCAACAAGTTAGAAGATTTTGCGCGTTACCTTAATAAAGGAGAGGGAGACGTCATTGCTGCAAACTTACCAATTGAATTAGGTAAAGAAAAGTTACTTGCCTATAGTATGCCTTACTATCAAACTTTCCAAGTGCTTGTTCAAAGAAAATCAGACTCTTTGATCAAAGAACCAGCGCATTTGGCAGGTAAGAAAGTCTATGTTCGCAAAAATTCTACTTTTGAAAAACGTTTAATAGCCCTGCAAGAAGAAATAGGGGCTAATTTAGAAGTGAAGTACGAACCTAATTTACCACTAGCAGAAGATCTTATCGATGAAGTGGTTAGAGGACGCATCCGCTATACTTTAGCGCATGAAAACCTAGCGCGCATATCAAAAGACATGCACCCCTTTTTAGATATTGCTACACGAATGTCTTTTGAGCAACGCATTGCTTTTGCCGTAAGGCCTAAAAGCAAAGTGCTTAAAGAAAAACTCGATTTATTTTTAAATGAGTTTTTAGCATCAGAAGCTTTTGTTCAATTGAAAAAGCGCTACTTCGATTACATTTCTTCAACGCCAACCGAGTTTTTCTTGACGCCCAAAGGGGCTATTTCTCCTTTTGATAAACTTTTCAAGAATGCCGCCAAAAAGTATGGCTGGGATTGGAAGATTTTAGCTGCAATTGCCTTTAAAGAATCTAGGTTTAATCCGAATGCACGTGGTTTTGGAGGCGCTTACGGCCTGATGCAATTCATGCCAAATACAGGGCCACAATTTGGTGTGGTTCCTGGCTCGAGCCCTGAGGCTCAGATCAATGGCGGAATGCGTTATTTGGTTTCTATGGGCAGACTCTGGTCTGAAATTCCCGACGAGCACGAGCGCTTGTGTTTCGTATTAGCATCTTACAACGCAGGTATTTGCCATATACAAGATGCGCGCAATTTAGCGAAGAGTGCGGGGCTGAATCCTAATAAATGGGAAGGAAACGTAGAGCTCATGGTTGATAAACTAGATGACCCTCGTTTTTATCGTTCCGAAATAGTGCGCTGTGGTGCCTATCGAGGGCATGCCACGAGTTATGTACGCAAGGTTACCGGCATTTACGAGCATTGGAAATAACGCATGCAAGAACCCCTTATTCTCGTCGTTCAGGGTCCAACAGCTTCAGGTAAAACGGCTTTAGCCATTGCTCTTGCGCAACATTTTCAGACAGAAATCATCTCTTTTGATTCTCGGCAATTTTACCAAGAAATGTCTATCGGGACTGCTGTGCCAAGCACGGAGGAATTGCACGCAGCGCCTCATCATTTTATTCAATGTGCTTCCTACAAAGACGCGATCAATGCATCTCAGTTTGAGGCATTGGCCAGACCTGTATTA
>JAURHO010000190.1 GCA_030833265.1 Crocinitomicaceae bacterium
AATACTATTTTGCTGTTGCTGAAGTTTAATATCTTCAATATTAAGCTGACCCATTGCCTTAGCCATACCAGGACCACTTAAACCTGAAAGTAAATTTTTACTAATAGATATAGCTGCTTGCTGCATAGCTGTTGTTGCCATCATGGCTGAAGCAGCGATTGCCACACCGTAGAAACCAGCTAATGCGTAAGATCCCCAAATGGCAGCAGCAAATAAAATTACTGAAGAGAAAGTAGAAATCATACCTGTAGCCAAACCAGCAATAATGTTGGTAGCGGCACCAGTAGATGAGTTTTGTACAATTCCAAGAACTGGTTTTTTACCAAGTGCAGTGTAATATTCAGTAAAGTAAGAAATAAGGTATCCTACTGAAAGACCAACAAGTGTTGCGTAGAATACGTGGCGGCTAGGAATTTCCATCACTCCTTCACCGAAGAAATTCATTTGAATAGTTTCAGGAAGCATCCATTTTACTAAGAACCATCCTGCAATCGCAGAAATAACTATTGAAGAAATGTTACCAATATTGAGTGCTTTTTGAACTTCAGCTTCTTTTGCATCGTTCGAAGAAATACGAACGAGGAAAGTACCAATGATAGAAGCGATGATACCAACACCCGCAATCATGATAGGTAATAAGATTGGCCCCATTCCTTGGAAACCAGAAAGCGCTTGACCGTTGTCAGCCATGTCTTTAATGATGTAATTACCAAGAACCATAGAAGCTAATACGGTAGCTACATAAGATCCAAAGAGGTCAGCACCCATTCCGGCTACGTCACCTACGTTGTCACCTACGTTATCTGCAATTGTTGCAGGGTTACGCGGATCATCTTCTGGAATACCAGCTTCAACTTTTCCAACGAGGTCAGCACCTACGTCAGCAGCTTTGGTATAAATACCACCACCAACACGTGCAAATAATGCGATAGATTCAGCACCTAAAGAGAAACCAGCAAGGGCTTCAAGTACCATTGTCATTTTATCGTAGTCCCAAGCACCACCTTGAAGAAAGTAGTTTAGGAAACCAAAGAAGAACAAAGACAAACCTAATACGGCAAGACCTGCAACACCAAGCCCCATTACTGTACCACCACCAAAAGATACTTTAAGTGCGTTTGGCAATGAAGTTTTAGCAGCTTCTGTTGTTCTAACGTTAGCATCAGTAGCAACACGCATACCAATGTTTCCTGCAATCGCAGAAAAGATAGCACCAACAATAAATGCCGGTACAATCAACCAGTGCGTTGTAGGAACTACTGTTGAAATACCAAAAAGTGCAGCGGATGCAATGACAACGAAGATGGCAAGTAAGCGATACTCAGCTGAAAGGAATGCCATGGCACCTTCTTTAATGCTTTTAGCGATACCTTGCATTTTGTCATCACCTGCAGGTTGTTTTTTTACCCATGCCATTTTGACGAGCATAAAAAGCAAGCCAACTAATGAGAGTGCGATAGGAATGTAAATTACGTTCATAGATTACTTATTAAGTGTAAAATTCGGGCAAAAGTAGCTGATTCTGCCTAGGAAAGCAAATACGGAAGAAAAAAATAAGGGTTACATTAAAGCACCCTTTTTTTATTTCGTCAAGTTAAAAATAGAAAGCTAGCTTACAGAAATGAACCTATCTTTTGTTTGAGTACATTTAAAGGAAATGCACCACTTTCGCGCCATAACATTTTCCCTTCTTTAAAGAGCAAAAAAGTAGGTACGCCACGAATTTTAAATTGATCGGCAATAGCTGGATTTTTATCAACGTCTATTTTTAGGATACGGACTTTTGCACCGTATGCTTTTTTGAAATCTTCGAGAACAGGAGACATCGTTTTACATGGGCCACACCAAGTTGCATGAAAGTCAACAAGGGTTGGTGTAGCTGAATCGATAATTTCTTTAAACTTTCCCATGAGTATAGCTGATAAATAAGTGTGTAAATTTAAGTATTACTGTGGTTTTGATTTGTAACAAATGCTGCAATTAGTCACAAAAAAAGGGCCTATGAAGGCCCTTAGTAAAACTGAATTTTTAAAAATCCTATTACAAACTGTAGGTGGCTACACAAGTGCCACTACCACCAATTATTGGTGTCGTGTTGTCATAGGTATAAGTAATGGTAATGGTATTGGCTTGGTCATTAATGGTTCCAACTCCTGAAAATGTAACTTGACCAAAAGTGAAGTCGATGGTTTGCGTAGGAATAGTGATGTTGCTACCATTGATGGTTGCAGTTGCTGTTCCGCCGACAATATTGAACATGTTGTCAATGAGGAGGTCGTTGGTTCCGGCAGTACCCGTTGCGAACACAGGAGCGGTTGCTAATGGGAATGAATTGCCACAATCTGAGGAAACTTGCCATGCAGCTAACCAGTTGTTCATGCCGATAATCACATTGACGGTGCGCGTTGCAGTAGCGGTACCGTTGTCGTTGGTGGCAATATAGGTAAGCGTGTAGGTTCCTTTTGTATTAGCGTCTACCTGACCCGTTGTAGTTACTGTAGCGGCTGTTCCATCCGTATTGGTCGCCGTAGCGCCAGCATCCGAATAGGTGTCACCAACATTGATTGTTTCAGGATTGTTGCCATTGACAACAATTGTTGGAGCAAACTTACAAGAACCATCGTTCTTTTTGGCTTCTGTATTATAGTTTACAGCATTTGGATCTGTACAGCCTTTTTTTCCACAACTAGATGCAGTACCAAGTAAAAGTGCTGAAATAGCTAATAATGAGAGTGTTTTGTTCATTTTTTTGGTTTTAGTAGGTTCGAAGATATAAAATATTGCGTCAGCTTGCAACTAACGTCAGCTGTCGAGTTTTATTTCATAAAAAAAGCGGCGCCCCAAGGAGCGCCGCCTTCCAACCAAACGATAGGCTTTAGTCTTGCAACACCTCTGCTTGACCATTTGGTGTTACAAGCGCATTTTTGATTTTTTCTTCTAGTTCTTCCATGAGTTCAGGATTGTCTAGAATGAGTGATTTAATGGCATCACGTCCTTGACCAAGTTTGGTCTCTCCGTAAGAGAACCAAGAGCCACTCTTTTTAAGAATGTTGAGGTCTACTCCTAAATCGATGATTTCACCGACTTTAGAAATGCCTTCGCCATACATGATGTCGAATTCTGCCTTGCGGAAAGGAGGAGCAACTTTGTTCTTGACAACTTTTACTTTGACGCGGTTACCAATGATGTCTTCACCTTCTTTCAATTGCGTAGCTCTTCTGATATCGATGCGGATAGAAGAGTAGAATTTAAGGGCGTTACCACCTGTTGTTGTTTCTGGATTGCCAAACATGACACCAATTTTGTCGCGCAATTGGTTGATGAAAATACAGCAGCAACCTGCTTTGTTGATAGAGCCAGTGAGTTTGCGCAATGCTTTTGACATGAGGCGTGCTTGAAGCCCCATTTGAGAGTCTCCCATTTCACCTTCAATTTCTGCTTTTGGTGTAAGGGCTGCAACGGA
>JAURHO010000191.1 GCA_030833265.1 Crocinitomicaceae bacterium
CTAGAATTGGCGCTGCAGAATCATTAAATGTAGGTGTCGCCACCGGTATTTTGCTCCAACATTTCGCGAAATCGTAGTTTGAATTAGTAATATCAGGGAAAAGGCTGTATTTTTGCAAAATTCCCATTTGCCAATGCTAGACATCGATTTATACGAAGCCAAAAGACTTTACCCTTTTCAAGAGAAAACAGTATCTCAAGTACTCGACGAACTCCACAAAAACGGCAACAATTTTAACCTCCTATACCAACTCCCAACCGGTGGTGGTAAAACGGTAATTTTTTCAGCTATTGCCAAGCAATACATTGAAAAATGGGGCAAAAAAGTCCTCATCTTAACCCACCGCATCGAGCTCTCTATCCAGACCTCTAAGCAACTTTCTGCCATTCAGGTCCCTAACAAAGTGATCAACTCAGAAGTCAAGACCCTTGACGACCAAGACGATTACACCTGTTATATTGCCATGGTCGAAACACTCAATAACCGCCTCAATGAAAACGATCAGTTTATTGAAAATGTAGGCTTGGTAATTGTTGATGAAGCACACTATAATAGTTTTCGCAAAATTTTTCAGTTTTACGAAGACGCCAATATTTTAGGCGTTACCGCTACCCCACTCAGCAGCAATCGCAACTTACCCCTCAAAGACCACTACAACAAACTTTTGGTCGGCGAATCAATTTCCAACCTGATTTCAGAAGGCTATCTTTCCGATGCCGAGACCTATTCTTACGACGTCAACTTGCACGGCCTCAAGATTGGTTCCAACGGAGACTTCACCGTCAGCTCGAGCGACCTCCTCTACTCTAATTATTTCATGCAGGAAAAACTCATTTTTGCCTATGAAGAAGTTGCCCTAGGAGAAAAAACACTCATCTTTAATGCCGGCATTGAAACTTCGCGTCGCGTTGAAGAATCCTTCAAAAAACTCAAATACAACATTCGTCACCTCGACTCCACTTTTTCTGACAAAGACCGCAAAGATGTCATCCGTTGGTTTAAAGAGACTCCAGGGGCTATCCTCACCTCGGTGGGCATCCTCACTACTGGCTTTGACGAACCATCGGTTCAAACCATCATCATCAACCGCGCCACCCGTTCATTAACTCTTTATCACCAAATGATTGGGCGCGGATCCCGACGCATCCCGAACAAATCTCAGTTCAAAATCATTGACCTCGGTAACAACGTAAGGCGCTTTGGCTATTGGCAAGATTACATCAATTGGCAAGATGCCTTTCGCTTCCCAGACCGTTTTCTCGAATCGAGAATATCAGAACTCGAAGACATGGAATTTGAGGTTGAATACGAGTATCCAAAAGGATTCGAAAAACTCATTCGCACCGATATTTTAGAAGCTTTCTCAATCAAAGATTGCTACATTGCCTGCATAGACAAAGGTGGGAAAGGCAAAGATGCCATTGATTTATCTATTGCCAATCACTTTGAAGCCATTGAAGCATCGGCCCAAGACCTCGATCACGCCTTAAGCCTACAACAACTGTTGCAAGACCACATCGAGCACCGCATCAAGCACTACACCAAGTGCATTTCAAAATGCACAGACAACTATTTCAAGTATTTACTTGAAACATATAATCGTCAGTTAAGTCAGAAAATCAGACTCAACATTGAAGATTGACGCATTTCTCTTAATTTTAGGAGCATGAAGCCAGTACTTTTTATTTTTCTGTTGGCCTTTGCTTTTGTCGGACGTTCCCAAAAGCAACTCAAAGCCTATCTAGACACCAAACAATTTTATGCCCCTGGCATTGGTTCTTACTTAGAAATTTATATCGAATTTGCTGGTTATACCATTCAATTCCAACCGTGTCCTGGCGGAACCAAAGCCACGGTATTAGTAGACATCGAACTCAAAGACTCTTTGCAGCAATCGGTTTTCAAAGACCTCTATACGCTTGATTCTCCTATTGCCACCGATTCAACCCAAAATAATTTCATTGAAATTTTAAGGGCACCGGTCACCACAGGCACCTACTTTTTAAATGTTTATTTGGCCGATGTCAATAATCCCAAAAGCCTGATTCAAGGCATCATACCCATTGAAGTTGTGAACCTAAACAACGGCTTGGCCTTTTCCGGAGTTGAAGTCATCGATATAGCTTTTCAAAGCGATGAAGCATCAAGGTTTGTAAAATCGGGCTACTACATGTTGCCGTTGCTTTCGAATTATTTCAATCAAGAAATGACCAAACTTCCGATATACACAGAGCTTTATGGTGCTGTCGGCCCTATTCAGGTTCAAAGAAAAGTTGTCGATTCAAAAAGCAATCAAAATTTTGCCCTATTGCAAAGAACGGACACCTTACAAGCGGCAGAAGTATTGCCAATTTTACAAGAAATCGACCTCAAAGAACTTCCTACCGGATCATATCAGTTACAACTTGTTGCCACAGACCTCTCCAACCAACAAACCAAAACGCAAGTCTACGACTTCGAAAGAAACAACGACATCGAAACAGCCTTTGACTTCGCCTCTATGTTACTCGATCCTTCTTTTCAGGCTTCCATTCATACAGACAGTATTGCCTACTTCTTTGAAAGCCTGATTCCGATTGCAAAACCCGGTGAAATCAGAACCATCATCAACGTCTTAAAAACCAACGACACCATTGCGATGCGCAAGCATTTACAAGCCTTTTGGTTTCAGACCGCCGGAAGTAAGGCCTATGAAAAGTGGATCCAATACCGCGAGCAAGTACGCGCTGTAGAAAAATACTATGCGAACAATTACATGGAAGGTTTTGAAACCGATCGTGGACGCGTTTACCTCAAATATGGACAACCCAATAACATCGTAGTTAAAGAATCATCACCTAGTGAATACCCTTACGAAATTTGGACCTACAACAAAATTGGCATTTACAGCAACAAACGATTTATCTTTTACAACCCTGACCTCATTACCAATAATTACCGTTTACTACACTCAGATATGGTCGGCGAACTCAAAAACCCGGCTTGGCAACAAATATTATCGAGAAGAAATACGGTTAACGGCACCGTCGACGACCCCAACATGATGAATGTGAAGCATTTTGGCGGCAACGCTGCTGATTTTTACCGCCAATATTAAGCCATGTCAAAAGCACTGGTGATTCTCAATTATAACGGTCTTTCCCCACTCGAAAAATATCTACCGAGCGTACTTGAGCACGCCGGAAACTGGGACATCTATGTAGCTGATAATGCAAGTACGGATGGTTCTTTAGCATTCATAAAAGAAAAGTATCCTCAAATTAAATGCATTGCGCTCCAGCAAAATTTTGGCTTTGCTTCAGGCTACAACCAAGCACTCAAAACACTTGAGGGCCAATATGACTACTATTTTATTCTAAACAGCGATGTGCGCCTCAGCCCTAACTGGGACACGCCCCTCCTAGAATTTTTAGCAACACATCCAGAAACGGCTGCTGTACAACCAAAAGTCTTA
>JAURHO010000192.1 GCA_030833265.1 Crocinitomicaceae bacterium
TGGCAGCGAGCTGAAATTCTTGCTCGGCTAATTGAGGAAGAATGCTGCGCTCAAGACCCACCATGCCACCAACAAAAACATTGACCAGTACGAGCAAGCTAAATTGTTGCCAGTTTTCTTTGAGGCCGAGTTTTTGGCTATTCATCACATCAATAACAAGCCTATCGAGAAGTAAATGAAGATGCCGATGACGTCATTGAGGGTTGTTACAAAAGGACCAATGGCAAGTGCAGGGTCAATTTTATAACGGTTCAGAATCATTGGAAAGAGTGTGCCAAAAATTGCAGCAAATAAAATTACGGTGAATAAGGATAAGCTCACTACAAAACCGAGATGCATATCAACAAAAACGGTGGCTACCAAAAAAACCAAACTGGCTAAAATAATTCCATTCATTAAGCCAACACTACCTTCGCGAATTAGTTTTGGCAAGATCCGGCCTAAATCTTTATCGCCACGGGCCAATGATTGCACCACGATTGCCGATGATTGCACCCCCACATTCCCGCCCATAGCAGTAATGAGTGGAATAAAGAAGGCCATGGCTGGAATCGCTGTAATGCTATCTTCAAAATTTGAAATTACCTTGGCACCAATGGTGCCGCCAAGCATTGCGATTACAAGCCAAGGTAGGCGAGAAAAACTTACTTTCCAGATGGCGGCATCAGAATCGACTTTGTCGGAAATACCGGTGGCCATTTGGAAGTCTTTGTCGGCTTCTTCTTTGATGTAGTCTACGACGTCATCAAGGGTAATGCGGCCCACTAATTTGTTTTGATAATCGACAACTGGTACAGAAACGAGGTCATATTTTTCCATGACCTTGGCTACTAATTCGGCAGAATCACTGGCTTTTACCGAGATGATTTTTTTACCTTGATAGATGGAGCCAATTTTTGTCCTGGAGTTAGCGAAAAGTAGTCGTTTCAAAGAAAGTACACCTAAAAGGTGGTCGTCGTCGTCCACCACAAAGATGTTGTAAACCTTTTCAACGTCTTCAGCTTGTTTGCGCAGTTCAATGATAGCGCGGTTAACAGGCCATTCGATGTTGGCCTGGAAAAATTCTTTTTGCATCAGACCCCCAGCGGTGTCGTCGTCATAATTGAGGAGGTCGACGATATCTTCAGCAGCTTCATCGTCTTCCATTTGGGAGATGACCTCCTGAATCTTTTCATCGGGGAGTTCACTTAAGATATCGGCTGCGTCATCGGAGTCGAGGTTCTCGAGCTGGTCAGCCATCTCTTTACTTGAAAGAGAGGCTAAGAAACGGTCTCGGACTTCTTCCTCGAGTTCCATCAAGATGTCGGCCTGCGTGTCTTCATCGACCATAAAGTAGATGAATTTGGCTTCGTCGTTGGTGAGTTTGTCGAGGATTTCGGCAACTTCGGCGTGGTGCAATTCCAAGACTTGCTCTTGGATCCAAAGGCGGTCTTCTGCGACTATTTTCAGACGCAGTTCGGCAATAAATTCTTTGGTTAATTCAAAACGCACCGTTTTCTTTTTGACAAAGATACGGAATTGAGTTACAAAGGTTTTACCGCAAGGTTAACTTACCAACTTATTAGTCGTGGCAGAGGCCCTCCACTTCGTGGAAAATGTCGTGGGCTTTGGTGATTTGCTCAAATAATTTAGCATTTTTATCTGCCTCGTTTTTACTTGGTTTTTGCGCCAATTGATGGATGCTGAAACACTGTTGTTCTAGGCGACTGAGGGCATCTTGCACCTTCGGATTATTAGCAGATGCTGGCGGTGTAGAGTTTTTCAATAAAATAGCTTTCGCATACAATTCGCCACTTCTTGTGCGTAAAGGTTCAAAATTATTTTCCTCGGCCGGATGAAAAGTTTGCGCCATAACCTTATGGAAATCTTTGAGCGCCAACCAATTGTCTTTCTCAAGTTCCATGAGTAAAGGGTCGTTTAAAGCGGCAGCATATTTATCAGAAACGACGCCCCAGTTGATGAGGTTCCAGATTGCTCCTAAATAATCAGCTCTTTTGTTTTGATATTTTAAATAATAGGCGTGTTCCCAAACATCAATTCCTAGAATTGGAATACCGCGGTCTTTACTCACATCCATAATGGGATTGTCTTGGTTGGCGGTGCTCACTACGGCTAATTTTCCGTCTGGGCTGAGCATTAACCAAGCCCAACCACTTCCAAAACGAGTGGCAGCTGCTGCGTTCATGAGGGTTTTTAATGAATCGAGGCTCTTGAATTGATTGGTAATCGCGGTTTGAAGTGCATCAGAAATGGGCTTTTGGGCATTGGTGGGTGCTAAAATCTCCCAAAATAAAGTGTGGTTGTAATGACCACCGGCATTGTTGCGCACGGCAGCCGGTCTGAAACTGGCATACATGAGTAAGTTCGTCATGCTGCTATTTTCCATAGATGTTCCAGTTATAGCTTTATTGAGGTTGTTTACATAGGCTGCATGATGCTTGTCATGGTGGATTTCCATGGTTTGTGCATCAATAAATGGCTCATAGGCCGAGAAAGCAAAAGGTAAATTTGGCAAAGAATAGACTTGTGCCTGAGCGCTTCCCATAAATAGGGTGAAAGCGCAAATAAGTAGAAAAGAATTTTTCATGTTGCTTGATTTGTTCACACAAAAGTAACCTCGTTGCGAAGGTCAGCCTGTTAATGACTCGTTAAATGTTTTGTAAATCGACCATTCTCATGGCTATAAACGCTTTCAGTACCCTTTCTCCTACATTCGGCACCTCGACATGAATCAGGTAAATACCTGAAGAAACAGGAATGCCTGCATGGTTGGTAAGATCCCAATCTTGGAAGGTCAGGGGGCTATCTTTTTTGATGTTTCTCACCAACTTTCCGTTTGAGGTATAGATACGAATCTGACACACTTCAGGCAAATTGGTAATCTTGATGCGGTTGTCGAGTTTGTTACGCTCATACTCAGAGAAGGCATAGTAAGGGTTCGGCACGACATTGATCATGGCAAGTGCTTCTTTGAGCATGTCTTGCGAACCAACTTTAGTAGCGATATCTTCCATAGACCAACCGTACATCGGCTTGCCTGCGTTCTCACCTGAACCAACGAAGTTTTTGTATTCTTTGTTGACGCGCAAGCGGATGGTTACATCTGTTGAAAGTAGGTTTTGATCTTTTGACAACATTGGGTAAGCAATCCAGGTCAAGGAACCATAGAGCTCACGTTTTGCAGCCGAACTACCGCCCTCTACTTCAAGGTATTTGTTGTAAGCAAAGTTGGTGTTGACATTTGAGCCATCTGCCGGGTTGTAAGCCGGGAAGTTGAAGCCTGAACTAAAGCCGTTGGTGCTTGCTTGGTTGTAGCTAAACACGTATACCGCGTGCATACCACCCATCAATGGTGTTCCAACATTGCTCACTAAGCGGTCTGTAGGATTCCAGATCATGTCTGCACCGTTTTCACCACCTAAGAAGGAGTTTTCACCGAAGG
>JAURHO010000193.1 GCA_030833265.1 Crocinitomicaceae bacterium
TGTTTTAATACAATTATTTAGTGCGTTTGAGCGCTTGAGTGTTGTTGACCCAAGCACTTCAGGTTTTTCGCAAGATTGGATGCATTTTATCTTTGCGCTACCCGTTGAGCCAATCGGCGTGCTTCTCAAACCTTGGACGCTTTTTAGTTCGTTATTTGCGCATTTTGGCTTGTTGCATCTTTTCTCCAACCTTCTGTTTTTGTTCTTTGCGGGCAATACCTATGAGCGTTCTTATGGTCCAAAACGTTTGTTGCATCTCTATATCCTCGGTGGATTAGCCGGTAATCTTACCGAAATTTTAGCGCATCTGTTCTTTCCAGCGCTTCAAAACAGCAGCTTCTCCATTGTAGGTGCTTCGGGAGCCATTATGGCTATTTTCAGTGCCTTGGCTTTCGCTCAACCACAACTACAGGTTCAATTATTCGGGGTTTTTCCACTTCGGATTATATTTTTAGCGCTCTTTTTCTTTCTCAAAGATCTTAGTTCACTTGGTTCTCCGGATCAAATTGCGCATTTTGCACACCTAGGTGGGGCGCTCTTTGGCCTCCTGAGTATCCAACAATTTTGGCATATCCGTTTAGCGCAACCCTGGTTAGGCCTGAATTTTCATACAAAACAACCGAAACTAAAAGTTAAAAAAGGTGGTCGTCCGCTCAACGATGACGAATACCGTGAAAACAAGCAGGCTAAACAAGCTCAGCTCGATCTGATCTTAGATAAAATTGCCAAGCGCGGCTATGACGCCCTCAGCAAAGAAGAAAAAGACTTTTTATTTCAACAGAGCAAAGATGTCTAGAAAACGCAATATTTTATTGTCGGGGCCTTTTAAATTAGCCAGCATCATAAGCTTCATCGGCTTATTGCTCAGTTATTTAGCGCCCTTCATTCACCCGAGTTCTATCCCTGCCCTGCCCTTCTTTGGCCTCAGTTACCCAATTTTTCTCGGGCTTACCATTTTCTGGCTTTTGTTTTGGGGTTTTTTCCGATCAAAATGGGCTATTTATAGTTTAGTTGTATTACTGATTGGCGGCAAACTGCATTTTAGAAATTTTGCACTTAGTAATGCTGCTGCAACAACTACTGAGCCCGGCCTTAAAGTGCTCACCTATAACGTCAGGTTATTCGATCTTTTCAATCCTGATTTTGACGAAGCCTTAAAGTCTCGCAATGAAATCTTTGCCTACATCCGCAACGAACAACCCGATGTTTTGTGTCTGCAAGAATTTTACAGACAAGACAAGCCCACGCGTTTTGAAATCATGGATTCTTTAAATGCATTGTTGCAAACCAAAGATTACCACGAAAGAAGTGCCCACAAAAGAGCCACCCGAGAAAACTATGGCATTGCACTTTTCTCTAAGTACCCGATGATTGCACGTGGAGATGTCATGTTTGAATCACAAGGTGTCCAAGATTTCAATTACTGCATCTTTGCCGACATCGTAAAGAACCAAGATACCTTCAGAATATACAACGTTCATTTGCAATCTATCCGGTTAAATACTGATCCACATATAGAAGGAGAAGAAGTGAAAACCTACGGCAGTAAAAAAGGCGCCCTTGCGGTATACAGAAAATTACGCGTAGCCTTTGAAAAACGCGCCGAGCAAGCCCGTAGGGTTGTCGAGCATTTTAAAACTTCTCCTTATCCGGTGATTGTTTGCGGCGACTTCAATGACACCCCGATGTCATACACGTACAACCAGTTCCAATTATTCTTGCAAGATGCGTATCGAGCCTGTGGCTGGGGGCTGGGTACTACCTACGTAGGTCGCCTACCCGCTGGCCGCATCGATTATCTTTTCTATGGCCCACAACTCTATGTCGCCGATTTCAAAATCCAGAAAAAGACACCTAGTGACCACAGAGCCATTACCTGTACCTTTAAAAAACGCCAATAATGATTGCGGTAATTGATTGTGGGAGTCAAAAGACACTAGCTATTGCTTACCAAATCGAAGAGTACATCGATGTTCAACTCATCCCGTTTTTAGATCTCAAACAAACAGATTTAAGTCCTTTTGAAGGTATTGTCATCTCAGGTGCACCCATTTTACTTACTGAAATTGACCCCGAACCTTATCTAAATGCTTTTCGTTGGATACTAAATGAAAACAGACCCATTTTAGGTATATGCTTTGGTCATCAAATATTGGGTTTATTACATGGCGCGAGGGTTGCCAGAATGAAAGAAGACCGCGACTTTCAAGAAATAGAAGTCATTAAGGATGATTTGTTATTTGAGCGTCTTCCAGATGTTTTTGAAATGCAAGAAGACCACTGTGAACACATTTCCGTTCCAAAAAACTTTGATTTACTGGCATGCTCTGATTCCTGTATCAATGAAGCCATGAAACACAAAGTCAAGCTTCATTATGGGGTGCAGTTTCATCCGGAGGTCTCTGGGAATTACGGAAATATTTTGCTTGAAAATTTTACAGCACTGGTCATGAGTCAGCAAAAGAAATAAGCAGAAAGAAGTCCTTAAAATTGATGTTGGAAATTTTGGATGTTTGAGGTTCTGATTTTTAAAAAAAAGAACGAAAACTAAGGTCTTATTTTCCAGACAGATGCAATAATCGCTGTTTATCGAGTACTTTGATTTTGCGTGTTTGCACCTCGATGATCCCTTCTTCTTTGAAGTCTTTGAGTAAACGGATGAGCGTTTCGGTTGCGGTACCTACAAAATTGGCGAGGTCTTCGCGGCTGAGGTTGATGGGCTCTTGATCAAAGACATCCATGAGGATGAGCATCGTAAAAGCCAAACGCTCACGCACAGATTTTTGGGCCATATTGGTGATGAAATCGGCGCGATCTGCGAGTTCTAAAGAGAGCTCTTTAATGATGCCGTTTCTGAGGACCGGATTGGTATCCATGAGGTTCAGAAAATCTTCTTTGCCAATAAAACAAATGTTGCTTTCTTCAAGGGTTTCAGCACCTACTTTGTAGGCTTCTTCGGTAAACATGGCTCTGAAACCTACCATTTCACCTGCTTTGGCAATGTGAATGATTTGTTCTTTGCCTTCATCGCCTCTTTTAAAAATTTTGACCATTCCTTGATTGATACAAAATACGCCACGTGGGAAAGATCCTTCTAAAAAAAGGGCTTGGTGTTTTTTATAGTAATTACAGGCTTTGTGAGAATTCAGATGCGCTAATTCATCTGTATCGAAATGATTCAGTAATGATGAATGACGACCCGTACAGGCCTGGCAGGTAACATGCTTATGAGACTTATCTAGCATTGGGCTGAATTGCTAATCAAATGTAGGGAAAATAGCTGAAATTAGAAAGCTGACCATCGTCATTTTTTTACAGTATTTTCTCTTGCAATTTTGCAGCATGAATGCGTTAGAGCTCATCCGAAAATACAACGTACCTGGTCCGCGCTATACCTCGTATCCAACTGTTCCGTTTTGGAAAGAAAACAACA
>JAURHO010000194.1 GCA_030833265.1 Crocinitomicaceae bacterium
AATTGCGGCTTTACCGTGCTTGCACAAGCCATATTCCAATTCAGCAAAGGAGATACTGGACATTGCTGCCTGGCCAACCGTTACCCCAGCTAGACTTTTCAATAGCTTTTCGTCATTGCCTTGCATGATGTGACTGACAATATTTGTGTCAAACAAATATTTGTAAGTCATTTTTTGATGTCGCTAAAGGGGTCGCGCAGTTCACGAATTTGGCGTCGTGGAATTGATAAGCCTTGACCAGCATTTTTTCTAACCAACTCAATCAAATCGTCCCAGTTGTTGGGTCGACGAGAAAGTACGACATCACCAGTATCTGGATCACGACGGATATATACCTGGTCTACGTCAAATCGAAATTCGACTGGTAAGCGCACTGCTTGGCTTCTGCCAGTCATAAATATTTTGGCTGTTTGATGCATGTCTGATCCTGAAAAGGACTGCTGATATACATCATGATGTGTAACGATCATGACGGTTTCAACCGATATCTGTGGCATGAAAAAGAACTTTCTCAAAATGTCACAACCCAAGCGGTTGTTGGCTTCATCTTCCTCTTCACATCCAAGATTTACAAGCCTTTAGAAACCAATTGAAAGCAGAAATTTAATTGGGAGAGTTATCTGTCACTTTGGTAAACGCCTTCGTGGAATATCGTTCATCTTAGGATTTGTTCCACCAAGCTCCTTCAAGAGAACTTTTAAGACTTCGGCACTAGGTTTGCCAGCTTTCTTGAGTTGCTTACCGTCATTCAAGACTGCCGCATCAAAAAACGCTTGAGTTAACTCTGGCGCGTCGTCTTCTTTCACCAGTGGTTTCAAACCCTTTCGAACTTTTTTATCGATCACAAACTTTAAATCTAACTCAGGATGCTCGTCAGTCAGTATGGGCAGGTAATCGTCATTCTTTAGCTTGTCCAAATTTGATTTGGATTTAGGTTTGGGTAAAGATTTTTTAGACATTTGCTGACTTCGAAGGTTAAGACTCATCATCTCCCCTTACCTCCAGTGCCACAAGGTCAATGCAAGCAAATGCAAGCTCATGACTTGCTTCTGATCTGCCCTATTTGACCTACGATCAGGCATCTCGGATACATCACTCATGAAACCATCGATAGCACTTCAATCACATCGCGTCGAAATTCGAGAAATAGTTCTAGCGCACAACGCAACAAATCCCCGTGTGTTTGGATCAGTTGCAAGAGGTGAAGACACCGAGCAAAGTGACTTGGACATTTTGGTTGACCCTACATCCACCACAACGCTTTTTGATCTTGGCGCAATCAGCTACAACTTGCGTATCTTGTTAGGAGTACCTGTCGATGTACTCACACCAAATGCCTTGCCAGATGCGATTAGAAATAAGGTTTTGTTAGAGGCACGATCCATTTAACTAGCGATCAAAATATTGAGTCCGACAATTTAATTGTGATCTGACACACTTTTATCTTGACAGTTTATTTATTCCAAATTTAGAATAAGATTGGACGAACATGAGGCAACAGCCTAAACATCTCATTTGGCTTGGGGACAGCCTTGATCAAGTCAAGACTTTCTCTGACGAAGCCAAGCGATCTGCAGGTCACCAGTTGGGCTTGGTTCAGTCTGGACGGACTCCTGAAGATTGGAAGCCAATGGAAACAGTTGGCGCTGGTGTTAAAGAAATTCGCATCCGATTCGAGAATTCTTACAGAGTGTTTTATGTGGCCAAGTTCAACGAAGCTGTGTACGTGTTGCATGCCTTCGTAAAGAAGACTCCGAGAACAAGTAAAAAAGATATTGATTTAGGCACTGATCGCTACAAAGCCCTCATCAAATCGAGGAACACTAAATGACACAACTCAAAATGACAAAAGGCAGCGCCAACGTTTTTGAAGACCTTGGCTTTAGCGCGCAGGAGTCAAAAAACCTGCTGCTGCGTTCTCAAACCATGATTGCATTGGTGCAATGGTTTGAAGCGAGTGGTATGACGCAAGCTCAAGCCGCCAAGTCATTGGGCATCACGCAACCTCGGTTTAATCAACTGCTGAAGGGCAAGATCGAAATCTTCAGCTTGGATGCTTTAGTGAACATGGCTACAAGTGCGGGTATGCGTGTAGGCCTCAGCATTCGTCCCGTTACATCGGTGAAGGTTCGAAACACTGCGCCAACTAAGTCAACTCAAGTTACGAAGCGACGAGTTAAAGCCTAATTGAACAATTGCACCATTGTGTAAATTTGACCACCCGAGTTGATGGGCTGTGAGCACATGGTGGCCAGTTGTGAAATTTCGTAAAGGAACTGGCGTTCCTTGATCGAACAAAATTTTCAAATCAATACGCCGAAGAAACGTTCTTTGCAACGTGTTCTAAAACATTCTGCACTTGCTCCAACTGAACGCCTGGGAACAGTTCTACAAAATCGTTGACAGAAACACCGTCTTCCATATTTTCAAACAATGCCACCAATGGAACACGCGTGCCACGGAACACCCAAGCGCCGCTTAGGCGTTAGGGGTGTTTTTCTACCGAAGGGCAAGTGTTCCAGTCAATCATATTTTTTAGGTTTAAGGCTTTACAAATCAACAAATTGAATGATGAACTGAACCCAAGCATTAGGCAAGCCCTGTGAAACCCAATGAAAGCAAAATTAATGTTGATCTGACCTCAATTAAATTTACTTCCAATCGATGTTCAGCTTTCGGTTTTTCGCTGCGCAGTCGCGCAAGTAGAGGTTAATTAGACTTTGATATGGAATACCGATTTCGTCAGAAATTGTTTTGAAGTATTCAATGGCGTCTTCGTCTAGGCGAATGGTAATTTGCTTTTTTACCTTGCTGACATATGGATTTTTTGTCGCTTTGCTGAAATCGTATTCTTTGCGCATCAATGTGCTCCCGTTTTATAGCTTTTTGATTCTTCCCGCGTGGCTATGCGCGCAGAAATAATCCGAACAACTTCACCATCGCCTCGATAGCAATGGCACACCAGGATGATGCGAGGTTCGAAACTGATACCAAGTAAAACGAATCGATCTTCTTCAGAAGAATGATCTGGATCAGCTATCAACTTGGCGTCGACATCAAAAACGCAGAGTGCGCCTCCATGAAGCTGACACCGTGCTTTGATTCATTGAGTGAAGCTTTATCGACATCCCACTCAAAGCTCATATCGCCTGTAGTTACAGTGTAGTTCATTTAATTGTTGCAGGCCATTTTTTGCTGCTCCCATTTGTTGTTGGTCAATGACAAATGGGCACATGTCTCTAGATCCCCATTGGGACTCAGTATGAAACAACAGTTGATTTTTTGGGCTTGCAAATACCGTCAAACAATTGGGGTCAGATCAACATTAATTTTGTCAATCTAAAGGGCAAAAGGCTAAGGGAGAGGGTGTCCGATTTTTTGTGTAAACGGAGTTAAGGGTCATTGATGAGGG
>JAURHO010000195.1 GCA_030833265.1 Crocinitomicaceae bacterium
TGGTTTTCTTTGACGGATGATGTCCATGATTTGCTCCATGTTACCAGAAGCTTCTTTGACCGCCACCACATTAGGCAATTCGGCTAATTCAAGGGTGGTTTCAACACTCATGTTGGAACCTGTACGCCCCGGTACATTGTATAAAATAATTGGAAGATCGGTATAGGAAGCGACCATTTTGAAATGCGCAACGATTCCTTTTTGAATTGGCTTGTTGTAATATGGCGAAACAGAAAGAATACCATCTACCCCACTTGGTAAATTCGAAAACAAAGTTGCTAAGCCTTGCGTATTGTTGCCTCCAATTCCGTAGACAACTGGCAGTTTGCCGTTGTTTACTTCTAATACGGTTTCGAGTACACGTCGTTTTTCATCTTGGCTAAGGGTTGGCGATTCTCCGGTTGTCCCTTGCACCACTAAGAAATCTGTGCCACCCTCTAATTGAAGTGTCACCAATGCTTTGAGTGCAGAAAAATCAATGCTTCCGTCTTGTTGAAATGGCGTAACGAGCGCTACACCTGAGCCTTTAAATGTTTTCATTGTGCAATTCTTTCAAGTGTTTGTTGGATGTAATCGAGCTGAGCACCAGGCTCAGATTGTACGGTATCAATTTGTAGATCAAATTTGGCATTTTCAGCATTGACGAGTACCCTTCTTTTGATGCTTGTTGCCTTGATCAAAGGATAAATTTTGGCATCGAGCGCAGCATTCCAAATCAGGAGGTCAAATGCTTTTTGAAGTTCAGCCTCAAGTTGAATGTCTTTGAGTTTGCCAAAGAAAGAAAAATCTGTTGGCGCGTTATAGTAAATCAAGAAATGCGGAGGCAAATTTTTCTTGTCTAGGTCTTTGGGAATATTGACAATAACGAGCGCGTGTGCAAACTTATTGACTTGTAAAAAATGATCAAGGGCCTTGACAAAAGTGCGCATTTGTTGCTCATCGATGTAATCCCATACGATGGCAATGCGCTTTGTCTGCTTCCAAATACTTAAAATACTCACTGTGAAATCAATTTTATAAATTCATTTTCAGATAACAAAGTTACACCTAAGTCCGTAGCTTTTTGCAATTTGGCAGGCCCCATATTGGCACCAGCAATCAAAAAAGTGGTTTTCGCCGAAACTGAGGAGCCAACTTTTCCACCATTGAGCTCAACGAGATCTTTGATTTCATCGCGGCTGAAGGTCTCAAAAGTTCCTGAAATTACACAGATTTTGCCTTCTAAAATTGTGGATTGAAGTTCCTTTTGCAACACTTCAAACTGCAAACCTGCGGCCTGCAAACCTGCGATCAAACTTAGGTTTTCTGGATCGCTAAAATAAGCCAAAATAGATTGGGCAATTTTTTCGCCTATTTCGTCGACTAATAAAAGCGCTTCAAGACTGGCCGTACTAAGAGCAGTCATGGTTTTGAAGGCCTGTGCCAATTTTTTAGCCACGGTTTCACCGACAAACCGAATACCTAAACCAAACAAAACCCTTTCGAGTGGGATTTGTTTAGAGGCAGTAATCGATTGCAACAAATTATTGGCCGACTTCTCTGCCATGCGTTCTAGGGATAGCAACTGATCAAAAGTCAAATGATAAAGATCTAATGGGCTTTTAATCATTTGTTTAGCAAACATCAATTCAACTGTTTCTTCACCTAAACCTTCAATGTTTAGTGCTTTGCGACCTATAAAGTGTAGAATTTTTCCGGTTACTTGTGGCGGGCAACTTTGTTCATTTGGGCAATAATGCTGCGCCTCACCTTCTTGCCGGATAAGCTCTGAGCCACATTCGGGGCAGTGCTCAATAAAAGCAATGCGCTCTTGAGAAGCGCGCAAGGCCAAATTGACTCCCACAATTTTTGGTATGATTTCACCACCTTTTTCGACCTGAACGGTGTCTGAATGGCATAAATCTAATTTTTGAATTTGATCGGCGTTGTGCAAGGAAGCACGCTTGACTGTTGTTCCACCTAATTGCACCGGCTTCAAATTAGCAACCGGAGTAATGGCACCTGTTCGACCCACTTGATAGGTAACAGACTCTAGCTTCGTTTCAACCTGTTGGGTCTTGAATTTATAGGCAATGGCCCAACGTGGCGATTTTGCCGTAAGCCCTAGTTGTTCTTGCTGCTCAAAAGAATTGACCTTCAGAACCACCCCATCGATGTCAAAAGGCAAAGTAAAACGCTGGATATCCCAATAATGGATGAAATCCATAATACCCTCAATACTGGTCGTTTTTTCAATCATGCGCAGTTTTGGGTCTGGCACTTTAAAACCCCAATCTTTGGCTTTTTGCACAGCTTCAAAATGCCCATTACTTAAATTCTGAACACCATGAACGCCATATAGATAGCAATCTAGGCCGCGCTTGGCCACTTCTTTAGAGTCGAGCAACTTAAGCGTACCAGAAGCTGTATTTCTTGGATTTGCAAAAAGCGCCTCGCCCTGAGCCGCACGCTGTTCATTGAGGGCTTGAAAATTTTGCTGAGGCATGAAAATCTCACCACGAATTTCAAAATCTTTGGGCGCGTTGTCATTGATTTTCAATGGGATGCTTCGGATGGTTCTGACATTAGAAGTGACTTCTTCGCCTTGCTGTCCGTCGCCACGTGTAAGGGCCTGAACCAAAGCGCCATCTTGGTACTGAATACCGATGGCCACCCCATCGTACTTGAGTTCACACACAAATTCAGAAGCTTCACCTAGTGCTTTTTGACAGCGTTCTGCCCAATCAATGATTTCTTGCTCTGAATAACTATTGGACAAAGAAAGCATCGGAAAACGATGTGCTTTGGCTTCGAATTTTTTTGTGATATCCCCACCTACTCTTCTGGTTGGGCTATTAGGATCAATTAGGCTTGGATACGCTTTTTCGAGCTGTTCTAATTCTTTGAGCAGCATATCAAACTCATAATCAGAAATTTGAGGCTCATTGAGCACATAATAGGCATGATTATGCAAGTGCAGCTCGGCACTTAAGGCGGAAATTTTGGCTTTTATTGCTTGCAGATCCATTAGCTAAAGTTAAGCTTTTTGTGCAAGTAACATTCTGTTTTTACCTTGTAAATCTCTATAAATTTCAAGGTTGATGAAGTCAGGGGTTTCAAACAAAGCCTTTGTTTGGGTTGCGAAATCTTCGTGAATTTCGAGCGCCAGCCAAGCACCTGAATGCAAGTGTTTTTTTGCCAAAACCTGCAGTCTTTCATAAAAAAGCAAAGGAGCTTGATCTGGTACAAACAAAGCCATGTGAGGCTCGTATTGCACGACATTTGCTTGCATTTGGGCTTTTTCAGCCTGTGGAATATAGGGCGGATTCGAAACGAGTAAATCAAAATTATGACTCGGTT
>JAURHO010000196.1 GCA_030833265.1 Crocinitomicaceae bacterium
GGCGTTCTTGAACCATTACAGGCAGCACCTGTCATTATTGAAGATGGCGCTTTCATTGGTTCGCGTTGTATTGTCGTTGAAGGCGTGCGCGTTGGAAAAGAAGCCGTGTTAGGGGCCAATGTAGTCCTTACAAAATCTACTAAAATTATTGATGTGAGCGGCCCAGAGCCTATCGAGCATACGGGTTTTGTTCCGGAAAGATCAGTTGTGATTCCAGGATCATACACTAAAACCTTTGCCGCCGGAGACTACCAAGTTCCTTGCGCGCTCATCATTGGCAAGCGCAAAGCTTCTACTGATCTGAAAACTTCGCTCAATGACGCGTTGCGTGAACACAACGTCGCCGTTTAACAATTACTTGAATCAATCGCACAAATGCAACTTTGGAATACACTAGATCGAGCCTCTTTAGAAAAGCAACTCCAAGCTATCGGACACCAGTACATTACCATTTCCTTTTACCAATACGCTCACATTACTGATCCGCAGGCTTTTCGCAATCAACTTTATTTGGATTGGACAAAACTAGATATCGTTGGCCGAACCTATGTGGCTAAGGAAGGTATCAACGCACAAATTGCTGTTCCAAAAGAAAATTTAGGCCAATTTAGAGAAGAATTGTATCAAATTGACTTCTTGAACGGTGTTCGCCTCAATTTTGCTGTAGACGACGCAGAGGCTGACTTTCCCTTTTTAAAATTGAAGATAAAGGTTCGAAGCAAAATTTTGGCTGACGGCCTGAGTGACGACACTTTCGATGTCACCAACAAAGGGATCCATCTAGACGCAGCCGCATTCAATCAACTTACCGATGACCCAAATACCCTTTTAATTGACTTTCGCAATCATTACGAGTGGGAAGTTGGACATTTCAAAGGTGCCGTACTTCCAGATGTAGATACTTTCAGAGAGTCTTTGCCTTTTATTGAAGAAACGGTTTTAAAAGGCAACGAAGACAAAAATATCGTGATGTACTGCACAGGCGGTGTGCGCTGTGAAAAAGCTTCGGCTTGGTTCAAGCATCGCGGCTTCAAGAATGTACATCAACTTGAAGGAGGCATCATTAAATACGCCAATGATTGCAGAGAAAAAGGGCTAGAAAATAAATTCATTGGTAAAAACTTTGTTTTTGACGAACGACGCGGCGAGCGCATTACACCTGATGTTATTGCTGTTTGTCACCAATGTGGCCAACCCGCAGACACCCACACCAACTGTGTCAACGACGCGTGTCACCTTTTGTTTATCCAATGTGAGGCTTGCAAAGCAAAAATGGAAAACTGCTGCAGCCAGGAGTGTCAAGACACCATCCACCTACCGCTAGAAACTCAGAAAGAACTGCGCAAAGGGGTCGATAAAAGCAACTTGATTTTCAAAAAAGGCAGATCCGCAGCCCTTCCTTTTCAAAGCCATAAAGAAAAACCTCAAGAATTGGTCAATCAGGCACTTAACAACACTAAACAATGAATCTATTTATCAATTGGACTGTTGATTCTCAGCTTATTGAGGGTTGGCGAACACCAAACCTATACGGCCTGCTCTTTGTATCGGGCATTGTAATGGGTTATTTCGTCATTCGTAAAATGTTCAAAGCCGAGCAAATTGCCGACAAAACCCTTGATAGCCTTGTTACCTACATGGTCTTAGCAACAATTATTGGTGCGCGTTTGGGTCATGTCTTGTTTTACGGGCCTTATTGGGACCAACTTGTGAAGGGCCGTTTAGAACGCGGTTATTTTTCACACCCAGGAGACATCATCAAAATATGGGAAGGCGGTTTAGCCAGCCACGGCGCAGCAATTGCGATTCTCATTGCCTTATTTATTTTCTCAAAAAAGGTTTCTCAAAAACCTTACATCTGGATTCTCGACCGCATCGCTGCCCCAATTGCTATTGCCGCAACCTTTATCCGTTTAGGTAATTTAGTCAACCACGAAATGGTAGGTTACGTAACCGATGTGCCTTGGGCCTTCCAGTTTCAGTACTTCTTCAACGAAGACACAGGCTTTTACGACCCCTCACCACGCCATCCCGCACAACTATATGAAGCCATCTGCTATTTCATCTCATTTTGGCTGCTCCTTTATTTGTACTGGAAACTTAAAAAATGGCAACAGCCTGGTTTTGTTTTCGGTAGTTTTTTGATCCTGATTTTTGGCGCACGCATCATTTGTGAGTGCTTCAAACTAGGGCAAACCGCCAGAGACTACACGCTTCCGCTTAATACCGGACAAATGCTCAGTATTCCGCTGGTAATTGCCGGCGTTTATTTAGTTTATCGTGCGCTCAAAACTGAAACGCACGCATAAACAAAATGACTTAGTGTAAATTTGACATTTTGAACATTGTTTGTGAATCATTTGTATATTTGTGACCGATAAAAACAAGAAAATATGTGCGCTAAAGCCGTAAAAAGTTCTACTAAACCTAAGTTTTCGAAAGAAACATACGTGAAATGGTACAAGGACATGCTTTTGATCCGAAAATTTGAAGAAAAAACGGGTCAGCTTTATATCCAACAAAAATTTGGTGGTTTTTGTCACCTCTATATTGGCCAAGAGGCTATTGTAGTAGGTACAGCAAGTGCTTGTCAGAAAGACGACAAACACATGACCGCCTACCGTGACCACGCACACCCGATTGCTTTAGGTACTGATCCACGCGTATTAATGGCTGAACTTTATGGCCGCACTACAGGTTGTTCAAAAGGTAAAGGTGGTTCGATGCACTTCTTTGACAAAAGCGTCAATTTCATGGGAGGACACGGAATTGTGGGTGCCCAAATCGGAATGGGTGCTGGCGTTGCATTTGCAGAAATGTATAAAGGCACTAAAAATGTGGCTTTTGTTTCTATGGGTGACGGTGCAGTGCGTCAAGGCATGCTCCATGAAACCTTTAACATGGCCATGAACTGGAAAATTCCAGTCATTTTCATCATCGAAAACAACAATTACGCCATGGGTACCTCTGTTGAGCGCACCACCAACGTAACTGACCTTTCTCAAATTGGTTTGTCTTACGGCATGCCTTCAAAAATTGTCAATGGGATGCGCCCTGAGTCTGTGCACGAAGCCATTGAAGAAGCAGCTGACCGCGCACGCCGTGGTGAAGGACCAACCCTACTCGACATCAGAACTTACCGCTACAAAGGGCACTCGATGTCTGACCCGCAAAAATACCGCACCAAAGATGAAGTAGCTGAATGGATGGAACAAGATCCAATCGAGCACTGCTTGCGCATTATTCAAGAAAATAAATGGCTCTCTGCC
>JAURHO010000020.1 GCA_030833265.1 Crocinitomicaceae bacterium
TTGTATTGTCGTAATTCCCAACTCTCTAATGGTGTGTGAAGTCGTGAGACGGGATTCCTGATAAAGTCAACCACTACCTTTTAAATGGTGACTATAGCTCAGTTGGTAGAGCAAAGGACTGAAAATCCTTGTGTCCCTGGTTCGATTCCTGGAGGTACCACTCAAAAAGCCCCGAAGTTTCTTTGGGGCTTTTTTGTTATATCCTATTTAGAAAATAACTGCAGGTTTTAAAATGTTTGCTCTTTTGTCTATTTTCATGCAAACGTTTAAACTTTTTCAATGAAAACTTTTCTAAAAGATAACTGGTACAAACTGATGCTTGGCTCATCAATGATGATGGCTTCATTTGGTTTTATGATACATTCAATAAGTCCGGCTTATTCATACAACAGTGACCGCAATTTTGAAATTCAAGCTGGACAATCAGCTAGTGCTCCTGTTGTGGCGAATGGTGTAATTGTCGGAGAATATGTCCATTTTGTAGATGGTGGAAATCTGTATACTTGGCGTAAATCAGACCTAGGAAAATCATACCCGTATAAGGCCTGGTCTAAAACTGCAGTAGAATAAGCACTTTAAATTAAAACGGATTCAATCGGGCTACTCCCCATTCACCAAATGAATGAACCCGTGTTTGTCGATGAGGGTGCCGCCGAGCATTTCCCCTTTTAGTTTATAGAAGAAAACGCCATCTGTATGGAGTTGGCCATTGAAGTCATAGCCATCCCAAACTGCAATTCCGGTTTGGTCCTTGAGTTCAAAAACCAGATTGCCCCAGCGGTTTAATATCTGAATGTCATAGCTCTTGAAAGAGGGGTAAGGCAAGGTGACGACGTCATTGATGCCGTCGCCGTTTGGTGTAAAGACATTTGGCACCCATATATCTGGATCAGATACATAAACAGTAAGAAAAGCGGTGTCTATACAGCCTAAATTATCGACCAAAACTAACGCGATATCTTGAGGGCCACCGGTTCCGAAGATGATACTTTGGTTGGTGCTCTGAAAGTAGGTAGCGCTGCTGTCCGGAAAAATCCAGGTCCAGGTCTGAACCGTGTTGAGGCTAACGCTAGCATCGGTCAGTTCTATTTGCTGATTGATATTGGCGTAAACAGGGTTGGCATTAATTTGCGCTTCCAAACCACTGAGGCTCGCCGTAAGTGGATCAAGTAAGTACAATATTTGGCAACCTGCGGTATCATAAACGGTTACACTAGGGTTGTAAACACCTGTGTTCGGGTAGAAATAATCGAATTGTAAACTGTCGGCTACCCAAATACCATTGCCCAGATTCCAACTCACAGAGTCGATGTTTGCCGGATTCAGGATTGTAAATAGTGCGCCCTGTGCACAAACGGTGTTGTCTTGTATCCAGGTAGGTGTACCCAAAGGCCCACCGATAGAAACGTAGTTGGAAACTGTTGTGTCGTCAGTACAGCCGTACTCATCGGTTACGGTGAAATTCAAGGTAAAAGATCCACTGGTGACCAACGTATTATTGGGGTTTTGTAAAATAGAGTTGTTTCCGTTTCCAAAAGACCAATTCCAAGCCGTGACACTTCCAATACTAGTTGATTCGTCCGTGAAGGCACAAAATAAGGGAGGGCAACTATATTCGCCATTGGCATTAATGGCAGCACCAGAGAAAGTGTAGCTCGGACTCGCGTGAGGTGATGAAATAAAAATGGTTTGGGAAGTTTCATCTGTACAACCATTTCCGTCAGTCACCAACAAACTGAGTTGATACGTTGAAAATAGGCCACTACTATTTGCAGGTAAATCAAGTATGCACAAGCTATCTGTTGCAAGCGTATTCCCATTCATCGACCAAACATATTGTAGTGAATCTTCACCAGTGCTTAGGCTGGCAATTATACTGCTATCTAAGGCGCAAATAATTGTATCGGCACTAATGATAGCAGTTGGTTTGGTGAGCGTTATTTGGACGGTGGCCGGATTGGATACACAACCATTGATGTCTGTAGCGGTAAGCGTTGCGGTATAGGTGCCATTGCCCACGAAGGTATGATTAATGGCTTGATTGACATTGGTAGTGGTGACACTTGTGTTGTTATCTGAAAAAATGGTGTTAAATGATGCCAAAGGAAGCCCGTTAGTTATGCTGTAACTTGTATTGGTAAAATTCACTGGAAAGGGAGAACAGCCTGCATAATTAGATGCAAGTATACCTGCAACCGGTTTGTTGGCCACATAAATAGTTTGGCTGCTTGTTGAGGTACAGCCTGCTGCATTCAAAACCAATAAACTAATATTGTAGGTGCCACTTGCTGGATACACATAATTGACATTTGGCCCATTGTGGATTTGCTGCCCATTTCCGAACGAGTAATACCAGTCGTTTACCGGGTGCGCTGACCAAGTTGTACTTTGATTTGTAAGGCTGATCGCATCGCCTTTACAAATGGTGTCGTCTGGGAGTAAAAAATTGGATTGCAGTTGTGAAATCGTGATGGCTAAACTGATGCTATCCGAGCAACCAGTTGTATAATTGTGCACGACTTGTTCAATCTGATAGGTTCCGTAATTGGCAAAACCATGGGCTGTGTTCCCGCCGTTGGGCAGATCGAGTTGGGCATTATTGAAATAGGTGTAAGGGCTGCCATCATTCCATTCATAATGCATGGCAACACTATCTGAAAGCTCGCCGTCTAGAGAGGTATTTTGAAATTGAATTTGAACCGGAAAACTAGTTGGGTTACAAACCAGGCTGGTGTTTGGATTGAACATGGCAATAGGAGCCAGAACATACAAAGCGGAATCTATGGTAGTAGAATCTATACAACCTCTGAAATTCACAAAAAGTGTTACATCTACATAACCGGTGTCTTGCGAAAACTGAAAGTTGGGATCATCTTGCGTGCTGATGCCTTGCGAAAAATCCCAGAGATAACTGATTTCGCTCGAGTCATAAGGGACAGAAATATAAAATTCAGAGGTGAATTCAACGTCGGTATTCGCACAGGTAATGTTAGGGGTATAGGTGAAGCTTACCGAATCAATGTCTCCGACGGTGACGTATGGTGTTTTGATGATGGTATCTGTACACCCAGATGCAGTGGTGATGATCAAAGACACATTGTATAAGCCAACGCCATAGGTTTGAGGCGGCGGAAAATGTCCGTTGTAGGTTTGTCCATTGCCAAAGTTCCAATGCCATGAAACAATGGGGTTACTGGGCGTATATGACGTATCGATAAACTGAACGGTGAATGGCGCACAGCCCCCAGTGTCTAGTGCAAAAAATCCGGCTTCAACCGGCGTGATTTCAATGTAATCTTGTAGGGTTTGTGTGCCCGAACAACCTGCATTTGAGGTGTAGGTGAGGCTGACATCGTAAAGGCCGCTCAGCTGATAAATATGCGGCGGAGGAGTGGCGCCCGTGTAGGTCTGACCATCTCCAAAATTCCAAACGTAGGTACCTGGAAGGTTGGTGTTGTTACTAAACTGAATGCTTCCCGGAGCACAGTTGGCAGTCGGATTTGCTGAAAAATTAGGGACCACATTGGCCTGCACCGTAATTTGCTGAGTGGTGCTTGCACTACACCCCGAATTGGTATTTTGAGCAGTAAGGCTCACGGTGTAGGTGCCCGGAGAATTATAGGTTTCACTTGGGTTTTCAGCATTGCTTTGCCCAGCACTGCCAAAATTCCAGGCCCAGTTATTGGCACCGGCTGTTGAATTGTCTTGAAAAGAAATGCTTTGACCCGCACAAGCTACAGTTGGTGCGGTAATCCCGGCCTGAAAATTGGATACAACAATGGCTTGGGTCATAGAATTGACGCAGCCGGTATTGTTATTTGTGACCGTTAGCACCACTTGAAAGGTGCCCTGGGCATTGTAAGTTATTGATGGCGGGTTGTATTGCGTTGAAGTTTGTGAGTTGCCAAAATTCCAGTTCTGTGCAAAGTTGGCTCCTTGTGAAGAACTATTGGTAAAACTCAAGGTGAGTGGCACCGTACAGCCTAAGCCATTCGCATTAAAATTGACGTTTGGTAAAGGATTTACTGTAATGTAAGCCGGCTTGATCTCAGCATCTGCCACACCATTTGCATTGGTGGCAACAAGGGTAATTGTAAAGGTTCCGGCAGTGGAAAAAGCATGTGTAGCATTGGTAGAGGTGGCAGATGAACCATCTCCGAAATCCCATTGGTAACTTGACAGAGCTGGCCCTCCGTTGGCACTAGAGGTATTCGTAAAACTTACATTTTGACCCACGCATACGGTTAGAGGTGTTGCGTTGAAGTTGGCTACTGGGCTTTGTGCTAAGCTATTCCATGCACAGAGCAAGAATAAGAGCGGAAAGAGGCGCAGTAGTTGGGTCATGGTGGCTATAACGTAAAAAACTGCGTTATAGTTGCTTATTGAACCATACCGGTTTTCAGTGAATCTGGAAAGAGTCGTTCCATGTCGGGAAAGTAGACATGCCCTAAGATGAGCGGATTGAAAACATGGTATTGACATTTGACGAGTTCTCCGTCCGGAAGTTCACACCAAAAACTATTCATGTCCATGTTGACAAGCTGCCCAAATTCATTGCGCTGTTCTTCAACGCTCTTGATTCTAAATAGTTTGAGCTGAATGCGTTCATATTTGGTGGCCACATTAAATACACAGAAAGCGCGGCTGTGTTTCACACTATCGACTTGGCGGTCTGATAACGTAAAGTTCTTTTGTTCAAAGTGAATATTTTGAAACCCTTGAAGGTACCTGAACACATTTGTCGTATCTACAAAAGGGAGTGCACGACCATTTTGGGTAATGCTATATTTTCTTCCTTTTCGAACAATCTCAAAATTGCGATAAGCTTCTTGACTAAATTTAGCTTTCACACTTAGAATGTCATCAAGTTGAAAGGCCATGATTTCAGTACAAGCCCACTGACGAGGGTCTGCAAAAAATCGGGGGTCAATTAGGCCATTCATGCCCGAAATTTTCATCATGACTGGATTGGCGCTTTTTCCGTCCTCGGCGGTTTCGAGCAACATGATTTGACCGTAATGATCTGGGGTGGCAGGCCCGAGGTACCAAGTTTTTGTCCACTCGCCATCTTGTTCAATTTCTACTTTGATGTGTGAGGTTGCCATAAGTTCAGTGAAGCGTTTCTCGGATTTCTTGGGTAGATAACCCTTGAATTCAATTTTATTGAGTGCCTCTAAAATCAGAGAAACATTGGCTTGTGAAATACAGCCTCCTTTAATATCTGTCCAGGTGTTGTCTTTTTTGACGAGCGAAAATTTTTGTCCAAAAGCATCGGTAATGGTGATTTTTGAAATGCTCGTGGTGTCTTCTATTTTAAAGTTAAAAGCGCGTGTGTCAGAACCGCCTTGTTCGGCGTTCAATTGTAGCGCAAACCAAGTAAGGCCACCCAGTATGGCTACAAATAGTAAAAGAATAACGGCTCTTTTCTTCATGGTTGATTATCGTTTACGTGCGTATTTTCTAGTGCGAATCCAGTTCATGATAAAAGCCAGCGCCAAAATGATGAGCATCGGCAAAATCATGTTTATGCTTTTATAGAACAAGGAGGATGTTTTGATTTTCTCTTTGTCAATTTCTTTGATATCAATTTGACGACTTCGGATATCCAGCACTGAGTTGTCGCCCATCATGTAGTCGACCATGTTTTGGAAAAGCTCTTGGTTGCCAAAGATGAGTGGAATGCGTCTTTGTGCCAATTCGGCATCTACTTTAAGTTCGTTTAGGCTTAAAGGACGGTATAAGTAGCTGTTTACTTTTTTAGGATCGAGAATGGAGTCATAGGTGTTTTTGATAAAGGTGCCATTTCCGACCACGAGAACTTTGGTCTCTTTCTGACTCTGCTCCAGGTAATTGACATCTTTGCTGTTGGCAAACTCACCAACAATACGGTTTTTAAAATGCGACTGATAAAAGCCCTCTGACAACCCTGCCACACATAGGCGGTTGATGTCGTCTTCTGGGTTTTCAACGAGAATAGGATTTTTTCCGTAGTTCAGCGGCAAGGCTAAATTGACAAGCGGCTGAAGGCCAGTTGGGATAGAATTGCTTGAACTCGTTAAAATAGGTGTCAATTGCGCTTTAGGGAGCTGTACAAATTCAATTTCGTTGGCGTATTTTAAAGAAATAGGGTCGACGTTTCTGGTCATGGGGTGCTTGCTAGGGGTAGCGAGCATGTGAAAAAACCAAGGGAGGTAGGTTGTTTCGGCAAACGGAACAATTTTGGGCGCACAATTAGCATCTAGGACATAATTTTCTTTGATTTTGATACCGTAGTCAAAGAGTAAGCGATCGAGCAACAGATTTTTACGCGTGGTGTGCGTCATCCCTTTTGAATTGAGGGTGTCTTCATTTAATGCCAGCGTATTGACAAAGCACATGAGTTTGCCCCCACGCATCACAAACTGATCAATGAGGTAAAGGTCTTTTTGAGAAAATGGTGTTTGCGGATCAGCAATAATAAGACCGTCGACATCATTTAAAGCAGCCAAACTGTCATTGAGTGTGACGTCTGTTATGTTATAATAAGGAGAAATAAGCGCACGCGCTCTTAAAGTTTGCGGGTAGCTCAATTCTCCGTGACCTTGTAAAAAGGCAACAGTTGGTTTCGATTGCTGGGTGAGACGTCTTAAAGCAGAAAGTAAATTGTACTCTAAATTGTTGAGAGCGTTTTCAATAATTTCACCCATCTGATCGAGACTGTACGGCCTGCCGGGTTGGGTGCCTGGTAAAAACTGTACGACGCCTTCTTTGGTGATTCCGTTAACACTATAAGAAAGTAAGGCTCCGGGGAAAAGTAGCATCTGACTTTGCGTCCCGTCTTTCATGTAAAGAATTTCGAGCGGCATGATGCCCTGACCACGATCGTAGAGCTGAGAGCGCAGCGCATTGATTTCATCTTCGGTACCCACATTTGGATCTGTAAATAGAAATTCAATACGGTTTCCTGCAATGCGTTTGAAGTCTTTGAGTTTGTCTTTTAAGGCATTCTGAAAGTACTTGAGCTCAGAGGGCATATTGCCATCTAGATAAATCTGGATGCTGATGCGGTTTTCAAAATTTTTAGTGTTGGCTAAATAATTGACAGTACTAGGCGCCAATGAATAACGCTGATCTTTGGTCATGTCTAGCTTCCAGTAAAGCATCGAACCGATTAGATTGACCAAGATAAGTGCTGCCGCTAAAAGACCAAGAACGGTCCAGTTGTAAAGACCTTTGTTCAAATTTAATTTCATGAGCTATTTCTTGAGTGTTTTCAGAACGGTAAGTGAAGCAAATAAGAAGAGCGCATTGAGGCTCATAAAATAAAGGATATCGCTGCTGTCTATTACACCTTTTTTAATGGCCTCGTAATGAAAGCTGATGCCGATATACTTGATGAGGTAATCTAGGCCACCAATTTGGCTGAAATTGCCGAGCAACTCGAATCCGTCATAAAATACCCAACACATAAACATTGCCATTATAAACGCAACAATTTGGCTTTGGGTGAGGGCAGAGGCAAACATTCCGATGGCAACAAATGCTGCCCCTAATAAAAGTAAGCCAATATAAGAGGTGAGGGTAGCGCCTAAATCAATGTTTCCGACCGGAGCACCTAAAAAATACATGCTCACTAAGTAAACAACTGTCGGCAAAATGGCTACAAAAACCAAACAGACGCCTGCTAAGTACTTGGCAAAGATCAATTGAAAGTCGGAAATAGGGCGTGTGAGTAAAAGTTCTATGGTGCCCGTTCTGCGTTCTTCTGCAATGGAACGCATGGTGATTGCCGGGATAAGAATCAAGAAAATCACCGGTGACATATTGAAAAAAGGGATGAGGTCAGCGGTTGATCCTTCGAGTAAGTTGGTATTGTAGGATAATATCCAGTGAAAGAGCCCGGATGCGATGAGGTAAATCAAGATAAACACATAGCCAATGATGGAGCTGAGGAAACTTGATATTTCTTTTAGGAATAAGGCGCGCATAGCTTTGTTTGAGTTGTCAAATTTAACAAATATCTATAAACGAAAATTCCCGCCTTGTGGGGCGGGAATTTAGATACACTCAATCTTTTATTATGCTTGTTTCACATTCACAGCATTCAAGCCTTTACGACCTTCTTGCAATTCGAATTCAACTTCGTCATTTTCTTTGATTTTGTCTACCAAACCGGTAACATGAACAAAATATTCTTTGTTCGTGTCTTCTTCAACGATGAAACCAAAACCTTTAGTTTCGTTGAAAAATTTTACATGTCCTTTACTCATTATGATAATATTAATTTCAGTAAAGGTAAGGACCTATTTTACTTATGCACTATTTTTTACAGAATAAATCCGTTAAAATTTTCATTTAGGCTCCAGGCTTCGGCCCGCTGCGCAAACCAGGGCTTGATTTGAGGCCATATTGCTGAAAATAATTCCGAATGCCGATAATTGTCTAAAGCAGCCTCATTTTCCCATTGAGAATAGGTAAAAATGACATTTGGCGCATCAATTGCGCTGAGTAATTTCATACCATAGCAACCTGGAAAGTTTGAAACTTCGTGTTTGACGGTTTCAAAATGCGCGTAGAAGTCAGCCAAATGAGCCTCTTGAAAAGTCAGTTTAACTACTCTGGTGAGCATCAGAATAAAGATTGGATGTTTTCTTTGGAGCCTTGTGGGGTAAATTCAATATGAACTGGGTCACCGATGCGCATCCCAAAAAGCTTGCTTGCTCCGCCAAAGCCTTGATTGGCTCCGCGATTGATCGCGATTTCAAGCAGGCCTGCGCTATTGAACAAGGCTACCCTTTCTCCTTGTGAAACGGCGTTGTAGGTTTCTGAAATGACGTCGATGAAATATTCCTTCTTCATGTATTTGATGGTAAAAGGAATATCCGAGCCAAAACGTAGGAAGTCAGCCTTAGTGATATTGGTAATGAGGTTTCCGAAGGCGTCGATGTGCACCACCGCCCCACGGATCAAAAGCTGATCAATAGCAGGTTTGTGTTCAAAGGCGCGTTTGTAAGCGCGTGTTGGCTCGGCAAAAGAAGATACAGCTTCTTTGTTGGCAATTTTTGCTGCTAACTCAACAAAACAATTTTTCTCAGTGAAGCGCCAGGCTTCTTTTTGTTGCGCAATAGCGGAGTAGGTATAAAATTCGTCTGGAAACTCTTCATCGAGTAAACTGCCGAAAAAACCGTTGTCTGAACAAATGAAATAGTGGCCTTTGTATTTCATGATGGCCGGCAAAGATTCTCGACCTTGTTCAAAATTGGGTTCGGCATCTACGCCGATGATATGGATGCTGCCTTCCGGGAAGTCTTGAAAGCAGCAGCGCAACTGAAAAGCGGCCTCGCTGACATTAAACGGGGTAATGTGATGGGTAATATCAATCATGTGCGCTCCGGGGAGAACCTTGAGCAAAGCTCCTTTGATGGCTGCAACATAGTAATCTTGGTAGCCGTTGTCTGTGGTGAGCGTTATGATTTGCATAGCTTCAGAGGCACTTTGTGCTCAGAAATTTATAATTTTACCAAAAGTAATTGAAATCACTAAAAACGCTTCACAAATAACAGAAATAAATTGAGTTCAGGACAACGTCATATCAGCATAGAGGGTCTGAATCCGGCCGAAATCTATGGCATCAACAATATCAATCTGAAGCACATCAAAAGCTATTTCCCCAAGCTAAAGGTAATTGCACGAGGAAATGAGTTAAATATTGCCGGAGATGACGAAGTGATGGACGAATTTGAGCGCAAATTTGCCTTGTTTGTGCAGCACTTTCACAGCTATAATACGCTCACTGAAAACAACATTGACAACCTCATGTTGCAAGACGGTGCCAAAATGCTTTCCCATGACGATGGCTCTGAAACTTTGGTACACGGCAATGGCGGTGTCAAAATAAAAGCCCGCACGGTCAACCAAAAGAAATTAGTGCAGGCTGTTTTGCAATCCGATATGGTCTTTGCAGTTGGCCCTGCTGGTACCGGCAAAACCTATACAGCTGTTGCTATGGCTGTCAAGGCCTTAAAGGCCAAAGAAGTCAAGCGCATCATCTTAACCCGCCCCGCTGTTGAAGCTGGTGAAAACCTTGGTTTCTTACCCGGAGACCTCAAAGAAAAGCTCGATCCATACCTCATGCCGCTCTACGATGCCCTCCGTGACATGATTCCGGCTGAAAAGTTAGCCGACATGATCGAATTTGGTGTCATTGAAATCGCACCTTTGGCTTTCATGCGCGGCCGCACCCTCGACAAAGCGTTTGTCATTTTGGATGAAGCACAAAATACCACCCAAATGCAAATGAAGATGTTCCTGACCCGAATGGGCATGACCGCCAAATTTGTCATTACAGGCGATATGTCTCAGGTCGATTTACCTTCCAAGCAACGCTCAGGTTTGGCCTACGCACTTGATGTCCTCAAAGATATCGACGACATTCAAATTGTACGCCTTGGCCAATCCGATGTCATTCGTCACCGTTTGGTAAAACAAATCATCGAAGCTTTCGATGTCGCCGAACAACAAGCCAAACAAGAAAAAGAAGAAAAACGCGCTCAAAAAGAAACTCAACACTAATTACCCTAAAAAAATATGCAAGCCCTCACCAGTAATTCATTTCACTTCAAAGGACAAACCAAAGTTTACAACGGCAAAGTGCGTGACGTCTATACCCTCGAGAATGGTCTTCTTGTAATGGTAGCCTCTGACCGCATTTCGGCATTTGACCACATTTTGCCAAAAGGAATTCCTTTCAAAGGTCAGGTGCTCAATCAGGTAGCTACACTTTTCTTAGATGCCACCAAAGACATCGTTCCGAATTGGCTCATCGCGACACCAGATCCGTCTGTCGCTATTGGTCATGCTTGTGAGCCAATCCGCATTGAAATGGTGATCCGTGGTTATTTGGCGGGCCATTCTGCCCGAGAATACAAGGCCGGAAAACGCGTCCTGTGTGGTGTTGCTTTGCCTGAAGGGCTCAAAGAAAACGACCGCTTACCAGCGCCAATTATTACCCCGGCAACCAAAGCCGAAGAAGGACACGACGAAGATATTTCAAGAGAAGATATTTTAGCCCGCGGTTTGGTGGCGCCAGAAATTTACGCACAAATGGAAGCTTACACGCATGCCTTGTTTGAAAGAGGAACACAAATGGCAGCAGCAAGGGGTCTTATTTTAGTAGACACCAAATACGAGTTTGGCCTTAGAAATGGAGAAGTGATTTTAATTGATGAAATCCATACCCCAGATTCTTCTCGCTATTTCTACGCCGATGGCTATGAAGAACGCCAAGCAAAAGGGGAGCCTCAAAAACAATTATCCAAAGAATTTGTAAGACAATGGCTCATTGAAAATGGTTTCCAAGGTCTTGAAGGTCAACAAATGCCCAATATGCCCGACGAATTTGTCCAAACCATTTCAGACAGATACATCGAGTTGTTTGAGCGCATTACGGGTCAAGATTTCCAAAAAGCAGCTACTTCAGACATCGTTGCACGCATCGAGCAAAATGTCAATGCCTACCTAGAAAAACTATAAATCATGTCTGTACACGCCAGCAACCCTAAAAAAATCACCACACATACTTTGCTTGAAATGAAGCAGAGTGGCCAGAAAATCTCGATGCTCACGGCCTATGACTACTCGATGGCACGCATTGTGGATGAAGCAAATATCGATGTCATTTTAGTTGGAGATTCCGCCTCAAACGTCATGGCTGGTCATGAAACTACATTGCCTATCACGCTCGACCAAATGATTTACCATGCTTCAAGCGTGGTCAGAGCGGTCAAAAGATCATTAGTGGTTGTCGACATGCCTTTTGGTTCATATCAAGGAAACTCTAAAGAAGCTTTATCGAGTGCTATTAAAATCATGAAAGAATCGGGTGGGCATGCCGTAAAAATGGAAGGCGGCCAAGAAATCCTAGATTCAATCAAAAGAATTTTAACTGCCGGCATTCCTGTCATGGGGCATCTTGGCCTGACACCGCAGTCGATCTATAAATTTGGCACCTACGTTGTTCGTGCCAAAGAAGATGAAGAAGCGCAAAGGCTTATTGAAGATGCCAAAGCACTTGAAGAGGTCGGATGTTTTGCCATTGTATTAGAAAAAATACCTGCAGCCCTAGCCGCAAAGGTAGCCCAGATGGTCAATATTCCTGTTATTGGCATTGGTGCTGGTAATGGTGTAGACGGCCAGGTGCTAGTCATTCACGACATGTTGGGCATCAACAATGAGTTCAACCCGCGTTTTTTACGCAAATACAACAATTTGCACCAACACATGCTTCAAGCTTTTGAAGCCTACAAAAAAGATGTGCAATCCGGAGACTTCCCGAATGCTACTGAATCTTATTAAGGCGGCTTTCATTGGATGTATCTTCATCCTATTTTCTTGTGGAACTGCTCAAAAAGAACAGACTTCAGCAGGAGGAAACCTTTGTAAGCATAGTCAATTACTAGAAATTTATCCGAATGCTCAGGGCTATGCTATTCGCATTAATAACCCGGAGCAACCAGAGCAGCCTTTCAACCTGAGTGTAAACAATTCCTATGGGCGCATCGCATTATTAAGTGCTACTCATGTGGGCATGATGGCTGCCATTCAGCAACAAGCTGCAATCTGTGCTATTCCAGATGCACAATTTTTGTACGACGCATCCTTGCGCAGGGCCGTTCGCAAAGGCAAAGTTGCAGATCTCAAAAGTGAGGCTTCTATTTCAGTTGAGAAGTTATTGGCAAAAAAAACGCAAGTGTTGGTATATAGTGGTTTTGGCAATGAGCAAACTCAAATTCAGCGCCTCAATCGAATTGGTATTCAGTGCATTCCAAATTTCGAATGGCGAGAAACCAATCCTTTAGCGCGTGCTGAATGGGTGCTGTTATTTGGTGTCTTAACTGGTCAGATTGCGGAGGCGCAACACTATTTCAATCGCGTAGCAGCCAATTATGAGCGCATCAAGGAGCAAGAAAAATTAGGAAATCAAAACCCATTATTGATCAGTGGTTATATTTACGGCGATCAGTGGGTAGCACCTGCGGGGCAAAGTTTTGAAGCCACCTTCTACAAAGATGCAGGTTTCCGTTATTATTTTGATCGCCAACCAGGTACAGGAAGTTGTTTCAGTAGCATTGCACAGGTCTTGACGAAAAGTGCTGAGGTAGTCTATTGGATTAACCCAGCAAAACCTTCCCGAGCGGCCTTATTGCAAGAATTTCCAAAGTACAGTCATTTTCCGTTTTTCAATAAACGCATTTTCTGTTATACCCACCAGACCAACAAATATTGGGAGCAAGCAGCTGCACATCCCGATTGGATTCTATCTGATCTTAGACAGATAATAGCGGCAAAGCCAAAAAACATGCATTTTTACAAAGAATTGGCCCCATGAAACGGAACGTACTTTTCTTAGTCATCATCGCATTGGTCTTATTGGGCTGCAGTATGTTGCATCTTGGTCTCACAAATGTGCAAGCAGCAAACGCACAGGCTGCCATTCTTTTCAAAGAGTTTCGATTGCCGCGCTTGCTCAGTGCGCTTGTGGCCGGAGCAGGCTTATCTTTGAGTGGCTTATTGATGCAGAATTTATTTAGAAACCCAATGGCGGGGCCTTATGTATTAGGGATCAACTCAGGTGCGAGTTTGACCACAGCGCTTTTCATGTTAGGTGGATTTCCGTTGATGGCACATAATTTTGGTTTAGTTGGTAGCGCCTTACTTGGTGCATTTTTAGCGGCAAGTTTTATGTTTTTTGTTTCTTGGCGGGTTCAACAAACAACTGGTCTTTTATTGGTGGGCCTCATGTTTGCGAGCTTCACAGGCTCAATAGAATCGGTATTACAAAGTTGGGCATCGCCTGAACAAGTGAAGCAGTTCTTTTTATGGAACATGGGTTCATTGCAGCAATTGAGTGCTGCGCAGATACCGTGGTTGTTGTGCTTGTTCATAGGCGCTGTAATCTGGAGTTTCTTATTGGTGAAGTCCTTAAATGCTTTTGTGCTCGGTTCCGAACAAGCTTTTCAACTTGGTATCCGAACCCAACGCGTTCGCATTGCTATTTTGGCCATTACCGCAATTTTAGCAGGAAGCATTACCGCATTTTGTGGCCCCATTGCTTTTGTTGGCCTCGCGATTCCTAATTTGGGCAGGCAGCTTTTGCGCACCCAAGATCACCTTATACTCATTTTATTTTGCCTGCTTTTTGGCGCTTTATTTTTAGTGGCTTGCGACGTGCTGCTGCTCATCGGTGAACCTTACTTTAGTTTGCCAATAAATGTCCTGACCTCACTTATCGGGGCGCCTTATATTGCTTACCTTATCTTGCGGCGCTCATGATTCATTTCAAACAAACTCAAATAGGTTATCTGCAAACCATTTGCACGATCAACGAGCTCAAACTTGAAGCGGGCAAGGTATATGCGCTCTTAGGTTTAAATGGTGCTGGAAAATCTACGCTACTCAAGTCAATGGCTGCTCAGTTACCTTTATTGGGCGGTGAGCTTTTGCTCAATGAATATCCTGTGGCTCAGTTGCGTAAAGATGCTGCTTTAAGAGCGCGTCAAATTTCATTTGTAGCTAGCCATTTTGACGGGGTAGAGCACTTGCAGGTCCAAGATTATATTGGTTTGGGTAGATTGCCTTACGCAAATAGCTTTGGTCGTTTGAGTCGCTTGGATGAGCAAGAAGTTAGGCAGGTAATGGAATTACTGAATATTCAACATTTGGCGCACAAAGAGACCCGAGCATTAAGCGATGGAGAGCGGCAAATGGTGAGTTTGGCCAGGGCTTTCGTTCAAGATACGCCTATTTTGCTCCTTGACGAGCCAGCGAGTTATTTGGACTTTTTAAACCGAGAAAACCTGTTGTTGTCTTTACTGAGTTGGGCGAAACAGTCCAATAAATGCGTGGTACTTTCGAGCCACGACATCGATTTATGCCTAGAACACCAGCTTCCTATTTTGGCATTGGCTGGTGGTCAAATTCATCAGCTCCTAGATTTACCGAAAAAAGAAGTGCTTTCTATTTTGCTTAAATGGTCATGATATCTTTTTCCTTGAGCTCAACGAGGTCATCGACCTTTTTGATGTAACTATTGGTGATTTTTTGAACTTCTTCTTCAGCAACCTTTACAGCATCTTCAGAAAGCCCATCGTTTTTGAGATCCTTGATCATGTCGAGGGCATCTTTGCGATTGTTGCGGATACCTACTTTGGCTTGTTCAGCTTCAGCTTTCGCTTTTTTGACGAGGTCACGGCGACGCTCTTCAGTAAGTGGTGGAACCGAGATAATGAGTTGCTCCCCGTTATTTTGCGGATTCAGACCCAAGTTTGAATTGATGATGCCGCGAGCGATGTCATTGAGCAATTGCTTTTCCCATGGTTGGACAATGATGGTGCGGGCATCTGTGGTATTGACATTGGCAACTTGTTGTAAGGGCGTCATGGAGCCGTAATATTCGACCATAACACCGCCAAGCATAGCAGGGCTCGCCTTTCCTGCGCGGATTTTTGTAAGTTCATTTTCTAGGTGATTCAAGGTTTTTTGATTGGATTCCTTGAATTCGTCATAAATCATGGAAAGTTCTTCTGTCATGAGGCACTAACTAGGGTTCCGACATTTTTACCCTCCATAAGTTGCAATAAATTGCCAGGGGTGTCCATGTCAAATACAATGATTGGTAAATTATTTTCTTTGCAAAGTGTGAAGGCTGTCATGTCCATCACGTTAAGTCCACGGGCATATACTTCGTCAAAACTGATTTGATCAAATTTGGTGGCATTTGGGTCTTTGAACGGATCTGCAGTATAGATGCCGTCTACACGTGTGCCTTTTAAAATAACATCGGCGTTGATTTCAATGGCTCTGAGTGAGGCAGCTGAGTCTGTAGTAAAAAATGGATTTCCGGTACCGGCACCAAAGATAACTACGCGTCCTTTTTCAAGGTGACGCACTGCTCTTCGGCGCACAAACGGCTCGGCAATTTCTTTCATTTCAATAGCAGACTGCAAGCGCGTGCTAATGCCAGCACTTTCAAGTGCAGCTTGAAGCGCCATTGAATTGATCATGGTAGCAAGCATGCCCATGTAGTCACCGTGGGTGCGGTCCATGCCACCTTCTTCGGCTTGTACACCTCTGAAGATATTTCCGCCACCGATTACAATTGCAATTTCTACTCCTTTTTGATGAAGTTCTTTGATTTGACTCGCGTAAGCACTGAGGCGTTGGTTGTCAATACCAAATTGCTTGTTACCCATTAAGGATTCACCAGAGAGTTTGAGAAGGATGCGTTTGTATTTCATATGCTTGACAAATATAATATGATTCGAGTTTAGAATAACAGGGGTAAAAAAAAAGCTACCGATTTCGATAGCTTTTTTTTAATATGATATTGAGACTAGCTCAATGAGAAACGTTGGAAGTCAGAAACAGTTAAGCCTGAAGCTGTGCTATTTAAGAATTGCTCTACTGACATTTTGTTGTCGCGAACGAATGCTTGACTTAATAGGGTGTTCTCTTGGAAGAATTTGTTAAGACGACCCATAGCAATTTTCTCAGCCATGTCAGCTGGTTTACCTTCTTGGATAGCCAATTCTTTTCCGATTTCGATTTCACGCTCGATTGTGCGCTCGTCTACACCGTCTTTGTTGATAGCGATAGGAGCCATAGCAGCAACTTGCATTGCAACCTGACGACCAGCTTCAGCAACTTCTTCACCTGCGATTGTTAAACCAACGAGTGTAGCCAATTGGTTACCTGGGTGGTTGTAAGCAACAACGTTTTCTCCGCGAACTACTGCGTATGCGGAAAGATCGAGTTTTTCACCGATGACACCAACTTGCTCTGTAATTTTTTCTTCTACAGAAAGTCTGTCGTCGTAAGCTAAGGCTTTTAATTCCTCTGCAGTCTC
>JAURHO010000197.1 GCA_030833265.1 Crocinitomicaceae bacterium
GCACGTACTCCCATTTTTGAATATCTCTGGCTGACCAGTCGTTGAACAAGCACAAGCCAAAAATGAAGTCTTCTGCCTCAGCGGTTGATATTTGCTGCCCTAACGGCTTGCCATCAAAGGTAATAAAGCCCATCTCGAGTTCGAAATCTATTTGTCGGGATGGTGCGTAAATTGGGTCTGCGTTGTCATCGGGTTTGATCTGTCCCTTGGGTCTGATGATGTTATGCCCAGACGGAATCACAGATGAAGCACGCCCGTGATAACCAACTGGTATCCAAAGCCAGTTTGGCAATAAAGCATTGGCTGGGTCTCTGAACATGATACCTACATTGGTAGCATGTTCTTTTGATGAGTAAAAATCGGTGTAATCGCCAATTTGAACCGGCAAATGATTCTCGGTAACCGCAACCGAAATCAAGGCAGTATGATGAGCTGTGTGGTGCTGAAAGTCTGTGTTGCTTTGCGCTAGCAATTCCGAAATGCGATTGCGCAAGGCACGCACAGCAAGTTTACCGTGCTTCATCATGGGGTTTAAGTAGGCTTGCTGAAAATCTGACTTGGCAAATGGCAAAGCGTCAAAATAACCAAACTCAGCCATAGCGGCTAAATTCAAGACGTGATCACCGATGCGCACCGCTACAAATTTATCCTGCGGCGTAGCTTTTTCACTGACAATTCCGAAGGGTAAGTTTTGAATGGGAAAGTCTGAGTTTTGAGGAACATTAACCCAAGACTTCAGATGAACTTGATTGGCTGTGATTTCCATTGGGATGAATTAAGCGAATTAAACGTTAAAGCGGAAGTGCATGATATCGCCATCTTCCACTACATATTCTTTACCTTCAACTTTGAATTTACCGGCTTCTTTGACCGCACTTTCAGACTTAAGTGTGATGTAGTCATTGAATTTCATGACTTCAGCACGGATGAATCCTTTTTCAAAATCTGAATGAATCACACCTGCTGCTTGTGGTGCAGTCATGCCTTTACGAATAGTCCAGGCACGTACTTCTTTAACCCCTGCAGTAAAATAGGTTTGTAAATTCAATAAATGATAAGCCTGACGAATAAGGCGATTTACTCCTGGCTCTTCTAGACCTAATTCTTCTAAAAACATTTGGCGCTCGTCATAGGTTTCAAGCTCGGTGATATCGGCTTCAATTTTTGCTCCGATAACCAACACCTCTGCGTTTTCTGCTGCAACGGCCTCTTTGACGCGCGTTACATGGGCATTACCCGTTTTAACAGATGCTTCATCCACGTTACACACATACATGACAGGCTTTGATGTAATCAAATTAAAGGAATGAATGATATCCATTTCTTCTTGACTGAAACCCAAACCGCGAACAGATTTTCCTTGTTCTAAGCCTGCCTTGATTTGAAGCGCTAGCTCATTTTCTTTGACCGCTTCTTTGTCACCAGATTTGATAACGCGTGCTAAACTTTGTATTTTTTTCTCGATAGAATCGAGGTCTTTAAGTTGGAGCTCGATGTCGATGATTTCTTTGTCTCGGATAGGGTCTACACTGCCATCGACGTGAATGATGTTGCCGTCATCGAAACAACGCAAAACGTGTAAGATGGCATCTGTTTCTCGGATATTGGCCAAAAACTGATTGCCAAGACCCTCCCCTTTTGAGGCACCTTTAACTAACCCAGCGATGTCAACAATTTCCATAGTGGTAGGTACTACGCGCTCAGGATTGACAATTTCTTCGAGTTGTTCTAGACGTGGATCTGGGACTGAAATGGTACCGAGATTGGGTTCAATTGTACAAAAAGGAAAGTTTGCCGACTGCGCCTTTGCGTTAGACAAACAATTAAATAATGTGGATTTACCGACGTTTGGTAAGCCTACGATACCGCATTTTAAAGCCATTCTTATGTTTTGTTAGATCAGGTGCAAAGATAGCCAAAAGCAAGCTGTGTTTGGCGGAAATTGGTACTTTTACCCAAATTCTATACATGAAAATTCGTTTGGTACCTGGTTTGCTCTTTTGGGCCATTACTTTTTGCCACTTTGCGCAGGATAGTCTTTTTATTCGCCAAATTTATGACGAAGCCCTACTTAGAGGCGAGGCCTACGAAAACCTAAGGCAATTATGTAAACAAATTGGTCCGCGCTTGTCGGGTTCTGCTGAAGCTGAAATGGCGGTCAATTGGAGCTATGAAAAAATGAACGCGTATCATTTTGACCGTGTCACCAAACAAGCCATTACAGTTCCACATTGGGAACGCGGCACCAAAGAAAGTGCTTGGTTCAAAGTGGTCAATTCATATACGGCCACACAAAAATTACACTTACTAGCCTTGGGTGGCTCTATCGGAACCAACGGCCTACTCGAGGCCGAAGTGATTGAATTCAAGACCCTCGACGCTTTAAAAAATGCCAAACCAAAAGAAGTTGCTGGCAAAATTGTCTTTTTGAATCAAAAGATGGATGCAGCCCAAATCCAGACATTTAAAGCTTATGGGGCCTGTTATGCCATCCGAGGAAACGGTGCCGTTGAGGCGGGCAAGCTCGGAGCCAAAGCAGTGGTCATTAGATCTTTAGGCTTGCCAATTGATCAGCACCCGCATACAGGCTCGATGCATTACGAGAAAGAGGTGCCAAAAATTCCGGCGGCAGCACTTTCCACGCAAGATGCCGATGCGTTGTCTGAAGCGCTTGCCAAAGGAAAGGTTCAATTTTACCTTGAAATGGATTGCAGAGACTTTCCCGATGCATCTTCCTTTAATGTCATGGCCGAAATCAAGGGCAGTCAAAACCCTGAACAAATCATCACAATTGGTGGCCACCTTGATTCTTGGGATACCGGTGAGGGCGCACATGACGACGGTGCCGGAGTGATCCATTGTTTAGAGGCACTTCGTATTTTATATACGTTGGGCTACAAACCCAAGCACACCATTCGGGTCGTGTTTTTCATGAATGAAGAAAATGGCAACCAAGGCGGTCAGCAATATGCCAAATGGTGTGTAGCCAATGGCGAGCAGCACATCGCCGCATTAGAAAGCGATCGTGGCGGTTTTGCTCCTCGTGGTTTCAACCTTGACGGCCCGGATCAATACTTGAGTTTACTTCAAAGTTTTGAACCTTCACTTAAATCCTATGACTTGCACATTTTTGAAAAAGGCTACGGTGGCGTCGATCTCAGCGGCAAACTCGAAATTCATGAAAGAATTATAATTGCAATGTAGAGGGGTTTTGGGGTTTTGGGG
>JAURHO010000198.1 GCA_030833265.1 Crocinitomicaceae bacterium
CAGTGCGATTTCGAACTTAGTGCTTGGCAGCATAGAGAACAAATAAAAGCTGGCTCCATTACGCGACCTTGCTGCAGCGACCAAAACTGATGTATCTAGAATGACTCTCAAATGGTTATACCGGTATGTTTAGTTATACATATGTAACCAAATTTAGCACGTTATCAATGAAGATGCAATCGTTAACAACAAAAAGCCACTGACCTCAAAAATCAGTGGCTATTAGATTGGTGGGCTCTCAAATTCAAACAACGCTTAGACCTTTATTTAATAGAAAATTCAGGGTATTCCATGATTGGTTATACCAATTAAACCTCTTAAACTTTCCTACCAACTTGAATTGGTATAACCATTTGGAGGCAAATATGCGGAACTTGAAAACCCTGATCGTCACTGGGATTCTGGTACTTACAAGTACATGGGTCTCAGCAAAAACAACTTTTACGCTGTCAACACCCGACCCTGACAACTCTGAAATTACGCTAGCGGCAAAGAAATTTGCGGAGCTGGTAGCTGCCAAAACGGGCGGAGAAGTTGAAATCAAAGTATTTCCTAATGGTCAGCTTTATGGAGGTGACCCATCTGCAGCTGTTCGTCAGATAGCAGGTGGCTCACTGGACATGCTACTTTTGTCATCGTCGCTTTATGCCAATTTCAACCCCAAATTCACAGCCATCTCCATTCCCTATTTGTTTGATGACAATGCCCAATTGCGCGCCTACCTTGCAGGCCCTCTTGGCCAAGAATTGTTGAACGATCTAAATGGTATCGGCATAAAAGGCTTGAGCATGTGGCAGCGTCCCTTTCGCCAAATGACCAACTCTAAAAAAGCAATTCAATTGCCTCAGGATCTGGCCGGTATGAAGTTCCGAGTGCCCAATAATCCTTTGTGGGTAGAGTTTTTCGGCAAGATGGGCGCAGCACCTACGCCCATGGCATTTGGCGAGGTTTACAACGCTTTGCAAATGAAGGTGGTGGATGGTCAGGAAAACCCTATCAACATTCCTGTTACAGCAAAATTTTACGAAGTTCAAAAATATGCCACCATCTCAAACCATATGGCTGATGGATGGGTCTTGGCTATCAACCCTGCCAAGTTCAATGCTCTGACAGATAAAAATAAGCAAGCACTTCAAGCTGCAGCAGCAGAAGCTGAGGCTTGGAAAGCAGCAAATGACGCTGCCGATGCCAAACAATCAATTGACTTTCTTATCTCTAAGGGCGTTGCGGTGAACACGCTGACAGCCGACCAACAAAAAGCTTTTGTAGGCGTTGCAAAAGACTTGTTTCCAAGATTCTCACAATTGGTGAAAGATCAAAATTTCTTCAATAAAACACTCGCTTTTGTTAAAAAGTAAGCGCTTTATATGAATTCCCCGCAATCTGAATTAGACACCAGCGAGCAAAATTTCAGCACTCGATTGCTGTCCCTCCTTACCGATGGAATTTGCGGACTGAGCGTTGCAGCCATCGTCGTTGTAGTATTGATTCAGGTGGTGGGGCGTCTGATGGATGCGCCCTTTTCTTGGACGGAAGAGTTAACCCGCGCGTGCTTTATTTGGATGGTATTTGCGGGTGTAGCAGCAAGCATCCGCCATGCAGATGCAGCACGCGTTACTGTTCTACTGAATTATTTTCCTAAGGCTGTGAGAGAAAGCGCATTACCAATTTATGTGCTTTGCAATTTGGTTTTTTCCACTTTGTGTATTTGGACTGGCTTCTATTTGGTAAGGCAACAAGTCGTAATGAATGAACATATTGCCACACTCGGGATACCGAGTTGGACAGTTGGAATGATCTTGCCCATTTCGGCAATCTTGTCAATTTTTAGTTTATTCCAGTCACTGAAAATACATCGGAACATTATTTCTGCCAAAGAAATGAAATTCTGATCTGGTCACAGTCCAATGAGCCTCACACTTCTATTTTTATTTTTACTGCTATGCGCTTTAGGGTGCCCCCTAGCAATTGCACTTGGCTTGTCTAGTGTCGCCAGCATTTTAATTTTCACCTCAACACCAGTGAACGTATTGTCCGAAAGCATGTTCTCAGCGATGAATTCATTTTTACTTGTTGCAGTACCTTTATTTTTATTGGTAGGCAAGTTAATGGACAAAGGTGGTGTCGCAGACAGAATTTTTGACTTTGCTCATGCAATGGTCGGATGGCTACCCGGTGGAATGGGACATGTCAATGTTGCTTCTTCAGTTGTCTTCGGCGGTATTTCAGGCTCATCTGTTGCAGACATTGCATCACTAGGCGCCATTGAAATCAACGCCATGGTGAAGCACGGTTATGAGAAAGGATATGCCGTTGGCATGACGCTGGCCACATCGACTTTATCTTCCATCATTCCACCCTCAATTTTAATGGTCATTGCCGGATCCATTGCCAATCAATCTATTGGACTTCTTCTAATTGCCGGTTTAGTGCCTGGCCTTTTCATCGCAGCATTTCTGATGATTTACAACCACATCTATAGCGTTCGAAATAATGTTTGTAAGCCAGTGCCGTTTGATGTGAGACACTTTATCAAGGCTGCTTCACGCGCTTTTCTTCCCATGATGACACCTGTCATTTTGATGTTTGGCATCTTGGATGGGTTTTTTACGCCCACAGAGGCGGCTGCTATCGCCGTGGTGTACACCTTCATCATTGCTGGGCTCGTTTATAAAAATATCTCTTGGTCTGACATGAAAGAGATGCTCAAAGAAACCGGCAGAACCAGTGGTGGTATCTTGTTCATTGCAGCAACAGGGAAGCTAGCTGCTTGGGTTTTTGCTTATGACGGTCTACCTGTCATGGTGGGCACATGGTTAGGATCGATCACAAAAGATCCAACGATTATCATGGTTTTGATTTTTCTATTTTTAGTGGTTGTAGGAATGTTCATGGATGCTATTGCAGCCATGTTCATTTTGATTCCTATCTTGGTACCACCAGCTATCTCTTTGGGTGTTGACCCCATTCACCTTTTGGTCATCATTGTGATTACTCTGACTTTAGGTCTGGTAACTCCACCCGTTGGTGTTTGCTTGTTTGCTGTAGCAAAAGTTACAAATATGACTTTGGAAGAAGTTATCAAATCCTCAACTGGTCCTGTTTCTGTGCTGATCATTTCAATTGTGGCTTTGGTTTTATTTCCTATTTTGGTGATCGGACCGCTGAAGTTATTTGGTCTTTACTGAGTTTTTTTTAATTTTTTG
>JAURHO010000199.1 GCA_030833265.1 Crocinitomicaceae bacterium
TATTTTTCTGCGGATTGAAAATCTCGAAGGTCTGATTCGTGCACACGGATGCGGTCGGTCCAAGGTGAGTTTTCTGCATTACAGCGGGCTTCATCAGCTGCTGAAGGATCAATGTCTATGGCTTGTAGTGTTGCATTGGGAAATTTTTGTGCCATCATCAAGGCCAGTACCCCTGTTCCTGTACCAATATCCAAAATGGATTTTGGGTCATTTCCTTCAGCCAATGCGCCAAGTACCATCGCATCCGTTCCGACTTTCATCGCCGAAGATTCTTGGCGAATCTCAAAATGACGAAAGCGAAAAACAGACATGCTCTTGATTAACCTAAATACAATTGAATGAGTCCTTCCGGTGCGGTGATGGTCATGACTTTTTTCTTGCGATCAACCGCTTGAACGACATTTGCAGCCAAAGGCACAAGCACCTCTTTGGCACCATTCTTAATTTGAAGGAGAGGATTTACCGCAAGGTCAATGACGTCCTCAATGACGCCAACTTCGCCAAAAAGAGTGTCTACCACAGTAAATCCTACAACCTCATGGTCGTAAAATTGTGTACCCGTCAGTTTTGGTAAAATTTGAGCTGGGAGAAACAGCCGTTGTCGCAGCAAAACACGTGCATCTCGTTCATTGTCAATCCCCTCAAATTTAACGGCCGCAAATCCTTTATTTTTCAGTTTAAAAGATTCTACAAAAAAGGGGTTGAGCTGACCATTTATTTCAATAAAAACAGCATCTAAAGAAGAATAATCTTCTGGATTGGTTACGTCTAAAAACAGCGAAACTTCACCTTTAAATCCGTGAAGTTTCGCTACATAACCTAGTTCAAAGCAATCTGCTTTATCCATTCAAATGGAATATTGGCTTATGCCTCTGGTGTTTCTTCTGTGCTTTCAGGAGACTCTTCTGAAGGAGCTTCAGGAGCAGTTTCTTCTGGAGCAGGAACCTCTTCAGGTGCCTCTTCAGTTGCTGGCTCTTCAGCTGGTGCAGGAACTTCTTCTGGAGTTTCCTCAGTTGCTGGCTCTTCAGCTGGAGCTTCTTCAGCAACAACTTCTTCCGTCGCTACTTCCTCCGCTGCTACTTCCTCAACTTCAGGTGTGTTTTTTTCTTCGATTGCTTTCGCTTTTGCGGCGTTCGCATCTGCTTCAGCCTTCATGCGCGCTGCTTTATCTGCCGCTGCATTTTTTGCCAAATTGTCTTGCTTACCCATGATTTTGCATCTTTATCACTTAACCATTTTGCAAATTTCTCTTCTACTTGCTCAGCAGTTAATGCGCCTTTTTTAACACCATTCAATAAATGATTTTTGTAAAGAACACCTTTGTACGACATGATCGCACGCGCAGTATCTGTCATTTCAGCTCCTACTTGCACCCACTTAATGGCTGCGTCGAAGTTGATTTCGATTGTTGCTGGGTTTGTGTTAGGATTGTACGTTCCGATTTTCTCGATGAACTTACCATCTCTTTTTGATCTGCTGTCTGCAGCTACGATGTGGAAGAACGCTTTACTTTTCTTACCGTGTCTTTGCAATCTGATTCGAGTTGCCATAATTGATTTTACAATGTGAGGTTCGAAACCTCGGTTTATAAATTAGTGAATTGGGCGGCAAAGATAGTGATTAATCAGTAGAAAACAAGGAGCGACCAAAATATTCGCAAGAAACGTCCGCTTGCCTTTGAATTATTTGCAATTTTAACTATTCAATTTGAACTATGCCAAAACAGGACATTCAAAATAATTTATTTGAGCTCGTGAAACAGCGCATTGTAGGTCAAGATACCATTGGCAATGCACTTGCTGAAGTTTTAAGCCTAAGTTCGGATGCCGTGTACCGAAGATATCGAGGAGAAACGGCACTCACAATCAACGAAATCAAAAAGATTTGTTTGCATTACAATATCTCGTTTGATGCCCTTTGTTCAATGGAAGCTGGAAATGTGACGTTCACCTATCCCCCACTGAACACCTATGATTTCAGTTTAGAAACCTACCTTGAAGGCATCTTGCGCGCCTTTGAAAAGTTAAAATCTCTCGGGGACCCGCAGCTGATCATTTCGGTAAACAACACGCCATTTTTTCAATTGCTCAATTTCCCTCAACTCGTTCGTTTCAAGTTGTATTTCTGGGCGAAGACCCATTTAATGATTCCGGCATACCAGAATGAAAAGTTCAAGCATGAAAAAACCAGTGAACGTGCGTTTGAGTTGGGCAGGGACATTTTACAGATTTACAATTCTATTCCATCACAAGAAATTTATGATCCTCAGTTGCTACAAGGTTTCATCCGTCAAATCGTATATTACTGCCAAGCACACCACTTTGAAGATCCAGAATATGCGCTTTTCTTGTGTGACCGCTTGAAAATGATGTCGGCACACATTCGTGAACAAGCAAGCTTAGGGAAAAAGTTCATTTATGGGACGCAAGCACCCGCTTCTGGCAACGACTTTGCCATGTACAACAATGAAATCGTAAATACGGATGCCTCTTTTTATTTCAACAGTTCAGAATTACAAGGCGTGTACCTCACACACAATGTGATGAACTACCTTCAAACCACAAACAAAGGGTATGTGGAAGACACGAAACAAATTCTAGACAAGCAAATCGCAAACTCAAGCATTATCAGTGTCGTGAATGAGAAGGAACGAAACAATTATTTTCACGAGCTCGATCGAAGCATCGACAATGCAAAAAAGAAAATTGAGGCTTCTTTGCTGTGATGCTTCTAAGTGGTCATTAACCTAAATCATCCGAAACAAGCAGTCGAAAAGAACATTGCGTTGAGATGAATTGCGAATCCCGCAACTCACCGCATTGGGCTTGGTCAAATCAATTATGAAGTGATTTGGATAGTGCCAACATTTGTATGGAAAAATAAACATACGATGAAAACACTCAAACACATTCTTGCAACGGCACTGCTCTTTGGTGCACTAAACGGATTTGCACAATCGACCAATCCTACAATTGCCGTTGCGAATCCAAACATCAATAGCCTAGAGGTCAAACCAGAAATTGCGGCCAAGATGCTGCGTCTTGAGCTGATCAAGCTTGGAAATTTTATCGTCTTGGATGAATTTGACATGGCCGATGTACTTATGAATTCAAGTCAATTTACATCCGGCTGTTACGGACAAAATTGCTTGGCCGTCATGGGGAAAAAGCTTAATGTGGATTATATGCTTT
>JAURHO010000200.1 GCA_030833265.1 Crocinitomicaceae bacterium
CTAATGCAGTGCCTCTGGTGTCTTTGCTTTCAATGGTTTGCACCAGTTTATTTTTACGCTTGTAGTAGTCAGGCGTGATCAAAGATTCGCGCTCAGGTATCAAATCAGAGACACGCATGTTAAGCACCCAAGGGTGACGAAGCGGCTGGGCCACAGTGCCTTGCAAAGTAATGGCATTGGCAAAGGCTGGGCTAATGGGCAGGAGCGTTAGAACATCACCGTCTTGCAGTGTTTGATCCAAACCTTGATGGATAAGCATCAGGTTTTGGACCTCTCGAGGGGCTTTACTCGTTTGCGCTGTCTGCGCGTTGATGCGTTCAAGCAATGCTTTTTGATGGCTGGCCAACGCAGACAAGCCGCCCCCCAGCGCCAGCACGTCTTTCACTTTGGCGCCATCTTTGAGTTCATAAATGGCAGCATGGTCTGTGGCGCCCACCAAGGCCATGCGGGGCCCTGCAGGCGGAATCATGATGACATCGCCTGGCAGCAAAGAAGCGTCTTTGCTTTTGTCACCCTTGGCAATAAAATCGTACAGGTCAAGGGTGGTGATGGATTTGCCACCGCGCTTGAGTTCAATTTGACGCATGCTACCGTTGGCGCTGGGGCCGCCGCTGGCAAAAACGGCGTTGACCAAGGTGCTCAGACTGTTAAGGTTGTAGGTACCAGGTTGGTTGGCTTGTCCCACCACATACACCGTCATGCCGCGCAATTTACCCAAGGCGGCATTGACGCTCACATTGTTAAACACCGTGCCCACTTGCTTTTTAAGAACAGACTCCAGATCTTTAACCTGGATGCCCCCTAAGTTGATGGCGCCTATTTTGGGCAAGTTAATTTGGCCGTTGCGGTCTAGCGTTTGGTTGCCCGCAAAATCTACGCTACCCCAAATTTGAATGCGCACTTCGTCGCCAGGGCCCAGCACATATTCAGCTGGGGCAGGGGCTGCTGCGTCGGCTGAGTACGCCATGGGGTTTTCAAACAAACTGGCACCAAACAATGGTAGCAATTTGCCTGTGCTTTCTTGCACAAATTTTTGAAATTGGCTGGGAAGCTGAACTTTTGGAACTCGCAAAGGACTTAAGTTATTGCGCTGGGCGTCTTGGGCGCCAAAGTCTGGGCGAGAGGGCATGGCGGGCAGTTGCAGGTCGGGTTGGGCTAGGCCGGCTTGGCCAGATACGCCCATGACAGACATGCCACCTGCACTTGGCGCTTGACCTTGCTGCGCGCCAAGCAGGGCTGCATTGCCGGGGTTTTGTGCTTGGGCCCTCACTGCGCTGAAGGGCGCAAAGACAAAAATGCCAATGAGAAATGCCAAGCTGAATGATCGGACTTTAGAAAATGAATTCATTGAATTAGCTTTTTCAGAACAATACTTTTCGCAGACTGCAGCCATGCAAATTGCTGTGTGGAGACTGAAAATAACATGAATTTATGCATTAATTTTCTTGGCCACACGATATAAACGCAAGATAAACAATTTAATGATAGAAAAGTTAAATATCAAGCCAGGCCTTACGTAGATACCCAAGTTGTTTAGGTTTTCAATGGCCAAACTCTTGGTAGCCGCCACGAAACCACCTGGCCTCCCCTCTTCAAAACAAGCATTCACCGTTAAAGTATCAAAGCCAAAACTGTTGTTGAACAAATAACTTAATGATTCAGATTACAAGCAAATCATAGGAACTTCTGCCGTTTGCTCTATTTTCTTTGCGACATAGTCAAATTTGAGTGTGATACTTAAATCCAATACCTTCACAACAACGGCATTAAAAATGGGTATTGGACTTATTGATCGAATCATTGCAATGAAAGTCATGTTGTTTTTAATGGCTATTCGATCGCAGTATCTTTTAAAGCTTTCACATATCAATTCTTCATTGACTGTATCGTAAACGTTTAACTTTTTCTGTTCAATTTCTGCATATTTTTGACTCCAAAATTCTATGGCCCTTGTATTTGAATCGGCCTCGTAATTGCCGCTAAAAATACCGTTTGGCTTCAAAATAATAATATGAGAGATCGAATCCTTTAATCTTTCAACAACATCTTTAGGCTTGTTGATTGAATTGTTAAGGTAACTGTTTTCTTGATTAGAGAAATAAACAAAACTTGCAAATGGAATTACAAATTTAGGCTTGAAAATTGAAATCTGCAAACCCACTGTCTGAAGCTTTTCCAAAGCTGCCTCGACTCTCCACTTCTTATTTGCTACGCCACCTTTCCAAGCCGCATAGCTAAACTGTGTCAGCAAAACATCGACTTCGCCGGTCTTAGAAAAGATCTCTTTGGCCTTGTTTTGAGTGGTGACATCACAGTCATTCAAATTGAGAATTTTTTCATTTTCATGGGTGACCAAAAGGGCTGAATCGTAAAATCCGTCTTGGATACAAGTCACTGAAAAATGATCATCAAGCTTTAAATCAATGTTATCTTTTAATTCAAAATAGTCGATGGATAGATTTTTAAGAAATTGAACAACTCTTTTGTCCTTTGTCTCTTGAAATAAGATCTTTATTTTTCTTTCATTGATTTGCTTAGCAAACTTCTTAAAAAATGGAATAGAAAAATGATCGGGGTGCTCGTGGGAAATCCAAATGTGCGTCACATTATTTAAAACATCTAAAATTTGATCATCAGATGTTTCGCACAATAAATCCATCCTTTGTGAAAAGCATCTCCTTGGTACCAAGGGTCGCTAAGGACTGAAATGTTGTTGCCTTTAATGATGACAGATGCGTGATTGATAAATTGAATTGAAGTTTTCACTTTATTCCTTGAGTGGCCCGCGCCATAAGTTCATCCAGCCCTTGGTTACCCATATTCCTAACTTACACTGTTGCAAATCATCGATCACTGTATCGGTTTAATCCGCAAAACTTCTAAGAAACCATCCCTTGAAGCCCCTGTCGTCATGGCCCCTCTCCGCACGCGAAAAAATCGTGGGCGTGTTCACGGACATTGACGACACCCTCACCACAGAAGGCGCAATCACAGCCGATGCACTTCAAGCCCTCCACCATTTAAAAGCAGCGGGCCTCATGGTCATTCCCATCACAGGCAGGCCCGTGGGTTGGAGCCTCCCCTTTGCCTCCACATGGCCAGTCAACGCCTTGGTCGCAGAAAACGGTGCGGTCGCTTTATTGCACGACGCAAGCAATAAGCAAGTCACCAAAATCT
>JAURHO010000201.1 GCA_030833265.1 Crocinitomicaceae bacterium
CGAGCCATCGCCTGTTCCCAAGTCTCGGCAACATCTTCAGCTTCCTGTTTTGCAACACGACCCAATTCACGGAAGCCCTGAGCAGCCGAACCACTTGCAGTACGCCCAACGTTTTCAACTGAATTGGATAGCTCATTCATCGACTTCACGGATGCTTTGCCCGTTTCATCAATTTGAACTTGTAGCCCTAGTGATGCAGCTTTTGAATTTGCAGAAGCTATAGTGGACGCATTACCACTCGCATACGCAAGATCAATTGTTTTTTGATATGCTTTCTGAAGATCAGCTTGTGTTGCTTGACCGCTATTTCTAACAGTATCAAAATCCATTAATGCTTGCTTAGCTTGTAAAGCAAGTTGATCTTTTGTCTGAATCCCGAGCCGCTTAAATGCTTCTGTTACTTCGTCTGTTGTCTCTCCAACCTTTCCTGTTTGAATATCCAAAGCCAACATGCCATTTTCAACTTGTCTTGTAGAAAATACACCTTGCGATTCAAACTCTTGAAGCTTGGCTTTTGCAGCATCAATTTCGGCTTGCGATTTGGCAGTTTCAAGCCATTTCAACCACGCTTCATAAGTGACATTTGCAGCATCCTGACCTTTAACTCCCATCAACTCAAGGCTTTTGGTGAAGTCATCAAGGTTGGTCTGATTCGCTGCAAAGCCCTCTGACACTCGGTTTAACGCCACATCAAGATCAAGACCTAAAGCCGCAGCAGCTTTACGCCCCTGTCCTAGTCGTGTCTCTAAACTAACAACAGCGCCACCTGCCTCTTGTTCAATCGCTTTGACAATCGCCTTACCAGTTTTATCAAACTCAACTGCTAGACCTTGAGCTGCAATTTGCGCTTCAATGGTTTTTTTGGTTTGACTTGATAGAGCTACACCGCCTTTGGTCGCTGCATCAATCTGAGCATTTGCCCAATCCTGTGCAGCCTTAATTTTTTCATCAGTGATTTTTTTACTTTCAGCCTGATAAGCTTTTTCTTTCTTATCAACTTCTGCCAAGCCATCTAAAGCAGCGGTTTCTGCATCTTTATCGCCAGCTTTGCGAGCATCTACCAGTTGCTGATGAAACTTAATGCGCTCATCACTAATGGCTTTATAGTCTGTAACGTGCTGGGCTTCTTGAGCTTTTAAGTCTGAAAGTGTTTTTTCATTGTTTGCAACACGTTCAGCATTCTTTTCATCTTGAGTTAAACCAATCTGACGAATCGCTTCAACACCAGCAGATTTAAATTCCATCGCTGCATCGGATGATTTTTTGTAATATTCCTGTGCTTTCGCACTCATTACTTCAAAATCTTTTACAGCTTGAGCTGACGTATCACCAAACGTTATTTTTGATTTCCAATAACTAAATGCACCCGCAGCATCATAAGCAGCACCAATGATTAAATTAATACCAATGTTTAAAGCTTTGAATCCATCACTGATAAATCCAAAAACTACATTTACAGCTTGAAGCGCTTTAGTAAAACCATTCGTTTTATCAGTAGCAGAATCAATACCACTATTAAAATTAAATATTTGCCCTAGCGTGGTATTAAGAATATCTGTTGTGGTCTCAAATGCTGTACCAATTGAAGAACCAAGTGATTTAACAGCATCATATGCAGACAATAATGCTGTCTTGAGTGCTTCGATAGTTGCTACATCTATCTTTTTAAGTTGATCGCCAAACCATACAAATCCGTCACCAATATCATTCAAGAGTACTTCAACAATATTTAAATTATCAGCAAGTACCGACAACCATTGCGCCACAGTTGCACTTGCACCATTCGCCTGATCCATCTCACCGATTAAGATTTGCCAAGATGTAGCGATTTTTTGAAGTGCATTGCTGATAGTTAAAGGCATCTCAGCATATTGAGCATCCACCCCTGCTTTTTGTTTTTCCAGTGCTGCAAGTACACGTTCCGCACTGAGTTCTCCATTCTCAGCCATAGCACGGAGTTCGCCAGTGGTTTTACCCAAGCCTTTTGCTAAGGCTTCTGCCAAACCGTAACCACCCTCCATGATGCTGTTAAATTCTTCACCACGAAGTACACCGCCCTGCATCGCTTGGATAAACTGGGTAACTGCTGCTTCTGCTTCTTGCGTGCTGCTACCGCCTAACTGAATCGCTTTAGTGACGGTGCTTGTCATTTCTAAAGCAAACTGTTGTGATTTCCCCATGTCTTTTGCGACAGTGTTTAAGCGAGTAAATAACGCTCCAGTGTTATCAAGTGTAGAGTTTGTTTGCAGTGCAATCTGATGAACGCCAGCCATTGCTTGTTCAAAATTACCACTATCTTTAGTTGATTGCTGAATCTTTGCGGAGAGCGTTGCATATTTATCTGCCGCTTCTGCTAGCTCCTTTATGCCTAAACCAACACCAAGCGCAGCCATAGCGCCCACAAGCGCATTAACAGCAAACTTTGCGCCGTTAATTCCTTGGTCAAAGCCTGAAGTATTGGCTCGTAAGTTCAATAAGAAATCTAAGCTATTTGAAGCCATACAACTTTCCTTTAGGCATAAAAAAACCTGCCACTAAGACAGGTTTGCTTTAAATGTATTGCAGTTTGTTGGGTAAATTAGGTATTAAAAAACCCGCACTTGGCGGGTTTATTTAGATTGGCTAGAAATCTTGAATTGTTGTTAATATGTCATTTTTAAAATACAGGTATTTTGTCAATCCTGGTCTTACGCGATATACCCATTGTTCACTTGTTCCATTAACACTTGTTGTCACATTTTCCTTATCAGGATAACCCCAACTTGATTTATATGCTTCTGTTTTTGTCATTCCTATTTTAGGTTCTTTTCTAGCTGCCCATTCTGCCTCGCGCTGCTCTCTTGCGGCCTGTGCGCTTTTATAGTCATTTTGTTTCTTTCTTATAGCGTCTGCCTGCTCCTTGCTTCCAGTACACGGTTTGTCTTGAAACAATAAACTACCACCAACTTTGCACTGATAAACCTGAGCAATGGCAAATTGCGAGATTAACGAAACCCCAACTGCAAATAAAATCTTTTTCATGTTATTAACCAATTATTATTAATCTCACTCAATTTAACAAATGGTCGAAATGAAGTCATTAACAGATTTTCATTATTTTTCTAGTTGTTTAATACTCTTTTCCCATTCTTGCTTGCTTGATTGCATCGCAATACGCAC
>JAURHO010000202.1 GCA_030833265.1 Crocinitomicaceae bacterium
CTAAAACCATTGGCTGTCACAACTTCAACGCGTTTTGCGCGGCTTCCCAACTTGCCTACAGTTGAGGAAAGTGGCATTTCTGACTTCAATGTGGCTATTTGGTACGGCTTGGTAGCGCCGGCCAAGACGCCCCAATCCATCATTAAAAAAATCAGTGACGATTTGGCACGCGTTTTAACGGATCCCGATCTGTTGTCAAAACTAAAGGACCGTGGCCTAGATCCCGCTTATTTAGACAGTGCAAAGACAACTGATTTGATAAGGTCTGATGTACAGCGATGGCGCGAAGTGATCGTCAAACTCAAACTATCAATCGATTAGTTGAATGGAGCGATCACGATGAAGTCTTACACAAGCCTAATTGAGTTCACAGCACAAGCCATGGACGACGGATTCGATGAGGTCATTCAAAAAGAATGGGCGCCAAACCTTGTCCTTGAAAAACATGTCCACCCCTTTGATGCCAGAGTTCAGGTGGCTGCCGGTCAAGTTAAGTTAGAGCTTGCAAGTGGTTCTCAAACCTATGTGCCTGGCGATGGCTTTTTTATTGCGCGTGGTACTGAACACGCCGAGCAATATGGCCCTCAAGGCGCTACTTTTTGGATTGCGCGAAAGTTATAAATTACAGGCTCAGTTGCTCGGCAGATTTGAAAAGAGTGCCATTAACAACAGACCACCACCAACCGCAAGGACTAAGATGAGCCCAGTTCGGTCTTTGGGTTCAGATTTTTTGTCTGTTTGCTGTGAGCTTGTGGGCGGAGCAGGTAAGCGCAATTTTGATTTCAATTGACGCATAGCCGACTGAATGACTACTTGAAACATATTGGTTCCTGAAAGATGGCGAAGAAAATCATCCTTGCCCGTAACATAGCTTAGATTTTCCAGAAACACGCCTCTGGGAGTAAAACACTTTATTAAATAAAGGATTTAAGGCGTTTTTAGGAAACTTTATTTTGGGTGTTGTAACGTCCGTCTACTAAGTTCACCGAGACAGATAAATGAAAATTTATAACTTAATCATCTTTGCAGAAAAATGTATTTTGTTTTTCATTGCACTTTTAACTGTCTTCAGTGTCGGCGCAGAAATGTTTGCCGTTATTCAAAATGGAAAAATTGCTTTAACTGATCTTCTTCTGATGTTCATTTACGCGGAAGTCTTGGGCATGGTTGCCGCTTTCTATCAGTACAGAAAAATTCCAATTAACTTGCCGATTTTTATCGCAATTACGGCGCTTTGCCGACTCATGATTCTGCAGGGAAAAGGGATCAGCACCATCGATCTGATTTACGAGGGATGCGCAGTCTTGCTGCTTGCAATTTCAACCCTTGTGATTCAATATGGTTTGGGATTGGCAAAAAATAATGATGAGAAAGAATAGCCTGTATTCTTTCTCGAAAATTAGAGGGGTGACTGAATCAGCTTAAGCACCATGACCCTTGATGTAGGTCTCCAGAAACTTAATTTGGTTGCCTTGCAGCTCAATGATATTTTTGACCAAGTCACCAATTGAAACGACACCAATCACTTTGTTGTTTTCAACCACGGGCAGGTGTCGAATGTGTTTGTGCACCATGATCGCCATGCATTCGTCTATTGAATTGGAAGTTGTTACCGTCAAAGGTTTGGATGTCATGATTTGTGAAACAGCAACTTGCGTCGGGTTATGCTGAGGCAGTAAGACTTTGATGGCGCAATCGCCTTGCGAAACAATGCCCTTCAATTCGTTGTCATCGATGACCAAAACGGCTCGAACACGAAAGTCCCGCATAATTTTCAAAACATTCTCGACCGGATCTGAAGTGCGCACTGAGAAAATTGTGTTGGCTTTTTGATCAATGATTTTTTTAACGGTCGTCATGGCAATATTCCTGAAAATTTAACAATTAAATAGTACAACAAAATGATGGTGGGTTTTTGTGGTGCTGTTTCATTCAGAAAACTCACTTTCTGCCGCCCTTGGTTCTAAGGGATCTTTCTCGATACATTGATTCAAGTAAGCATGATATTCATTAATCAAAAAATACAAAATAAAAACTTTTTCCAGGTCATGGCATGGTTACTTTTCTTCGCGCCCATGGTCTTGGGTCTGCAAGCGTGCACATCATTTCAAACTGAAAAATATGTGCCTCAACGGGGCCAAATGGGCAAAGATGTCATGTGGCTGGCCACCAGCGACGATTTGGCTCTCAGATTAATGGAAGCTGCCAATGTAGGCCCTGACGACATGGTGATCGATTTGGGTGCGGGTGACGGCAAAATTCCGATTGCTGCAGCAAAAAGTTTTGGCGCGCGCGCGCTTGGTATTGAATACAACAAAGAGCTGGCCGCTCTAGCGTCCCGCAATGCCCAGCGTGCAGGTGTAGCAGATCGTGTTCGCATTGTTCAAGGCGATATATTTAAAGAAGACTTCTCAACAGCCACAGTATTGACTTTGTATCTATTGGAAGAATTGAATGCGCAGCTTCGACCAACCATATTGGCTATGAAGCCAGGTACCCGAGTGCTTTCTAATACGTTTTCTATGGCGGACTGGGAGCCGGACCAGGTGATTCGTGCTGGCAAGGAGACGGGTTATTTTTGGACGGTTCCTGCCAACATTGCAGGCGTTTGGAATGTCTCCGGTTTAGAAGAAAAAGCATCCGTCACCCTCAAATTTGACCAAGTGTTTCAAAGAGTGGCGGGTACCCTTCAGCATCAAGGTCGACAGCAAAATTTGTTAGGTGTGCGCTTAGATGGCGCGAACTTGCACTTTAGTTATTTGAACAATGACGGGCAATTGAAGTCAGTCAAAGCGCAAATAGAAGGTCAAAAATTGTTGGGTGAAATTGTCGGGCCCTACGGCATGCACGAACTTCAACTCTTGCCTGTCAAAGTAGAAGGACGGCGACAAAACTGAAGCGATCAAAATGCTGATTCAAATATGAAGGCGGTGTCGCTGTGAAATTTTTTTTCATACCTAGACTCTTGCAATTCATTTTTTTAAGTTTTGCACTATCAACTTTTTCCGTTTCTGGACAAAGTAGCCAATGCGGATTCATCAAAGACCCAGACCTTCAGGCGCAATGCCGAGCCAATTCGGGTGGCAGCTCTTCTCAATGTGGCTTCATTCGCGACAACGACCTGCAAGCTTATTGCAGAGCCA
>JAURHO010000021.1 GCA_030833265.1 Crocinitomicaceae bacterium
CGGGCTTCCGTCAGGATTAATAGCATAGTCTGCATTTCCGTGATCGGCAATAACCAAAAATTCATAGCCAAGTTCTTGGCCACAACGCACTACTTTTTCCAATTGTTGATCAACGGTTTCAACGGCTTTCATTATTGCCGAAAAGACACCTGTGTGCCCAACCATGTCGGGGTTGGCAAAGTTCAGACAAATAAAATCGGGCTGAGCTTTTTGCATGTGCTCGGTTATGGCAACACCAACTTCTTGCGCACTCATTTCTGGCTGCAAGTCATAGGTGGCAACTTTGGGAGAGGCGATTAAAATGCGGTCTTCTCCGGTAAAAGTTTCCTCACGGCCGCCGCTAAAAAAGAAAGTTACGTGCGGATACTTCTCAGTTCCGGCAATGCGCACTTGGGTTTTGCCTGCTTTAGAAACCACTTCTCCGAGTGTCATTTCTAGGTTGTCTTTGTCGAAGATGACCTTTACATTTTTGAAACTTGCGTCGTAGTTGGTCATGGTACAAAAATGCAACGCTAACGGATGCATGTTGTACTCATGAAACGATTCTTGGGTTAATGCCGTTGTGAGCTCTCTGGGTCTGTCAGTCCGAAAATTAAAAAAGATGACTGCGTCACCGGCTGTAATTTTTCCACTATCATCAATAAGTTGCGGCAAAATAAACTCGTCGGTTACCCCTTCTGAATAAGCCGCGCGAAGTGCTGCAGTGGCACTTTCAACTTGTTGACCCTCACCATTGACCATTAAGTGATAGGCCTTCGCTACGCGTTCCCAACGTTTGTCGCGGTCCATGGCGTAGTAGCGCCCAATGAGTGTGGCAATTTTACCGTTTTGAGTACTGAGGTGCTGCTCGAGTTTTTCAAGACATCCTAAGCCACTTTTTGGGTCGCAATCGCGGCCATCCGTAATGGCATGAACAAAATAGTTGTCAAGCCCGAAATCTTGTGCCATGTCCAAGAGCGCATGCAGGTGTGCTTGGCTGCTATGAACACCACCTTCGGAAACAAGTCCTATAAAATGGACTTTTTTACTGTTAGTTTTAGCATATTGGAAAGCTTCAAGAATGCTTTTGTTTTGCTGAAACTCGCCATCTCGGATACTTTTATTAATTCGGGTAAGTTCTTGATAAACAATTCGGCCCGCACCAATATTGAGGTGCCCCACTTCCGAATTCCCCATCTGGCCATCTGGCAAACCCACATCTTCTCCAAAGGTGCGTAGCGTCGCATTTGGATAGTTTGCCAAAAGGCTGTCCATGAATGGTGTGTTTGCTTGAAAAATGGCATCTGAGGGGCCGTGGTCACCTAAACCCCAGCCATCGAGAATGATGAGTCCGAATTTTTTATTCATAAGGCAAAATTACCTCAAAAACACATCCCTTCGGATGATTTTCTTGGCAACGTACCTGCCCATTGTGTAAATGCACCAATTCGGCCACTAAATAAAGCCCAAGGCCGCTTCCTGAAGCCTTGCGCGTATCTTCATTTCCAATTCTGTAGAACTTCTCAAAAATATGTGTCCTTTCGTTTGCGGCAATACCTGGACCTTCATCACTAATTGTTAGGGTGATGAAACGATCTAGTGGAACGGCTTTGATGGCAATTTGTTGGGTATCGCCACCGTATTTGATGGCATTTTCTAGGAGGTTCACCAAAATGGTTTCTAACATATTTGGATCGGCCTTGAGTTGCAGCCCTTCAGGTATTTCTATTTTGAACTTTAGACTTTTGAAGCGCTTCTGATAGCGTTCTGTGAGTGGTGTACAAAAGGTGGAAAGCGCGATGTTTTCTTTATTGAGTTCGAATGCTTTGTTTTCTGCCCTTGACGTATTTAAGATATTCTCAATGAGTTGAACTAGCCGCTCATTTTCACTGAGTGCGCCATCAATAATGCTGTCCTTTTTTTCTTGGGAAAGGTTGTGTTTTTGCAATGTTTGCAAATATAATTTGAGCGCTGCCAGTGGTGTTTTGAGTTCATGCGTTACTGTGAGCAAAAAGTTATTTTGTCGCTTTTGTAATTCAAACTCTTTGGCAATGCCTTTGCGAATGCGAAAAATTCCAAAAATCAGGATGAATAAAAAAACCGCACCTTCACCAAAAACCATCCCGATACGTTTGGCTAATTGGGCGTCCTCTTGTGGTATGTATGCACTGAGTTCAATGAGGTGATAGCCCCACCAAGCAAATTGCAAGACAACATATGCCCCCAAGAAGTACAGCCAAAAAGTGGGTCTAGGTTTTCTCACAATGGAGCCTATTTTTTAGTTTTTTTGAAAATGCTACCCACTTCTCTACCAATTTTTTGGATGGTTTCAACTCCGACAGCTAATGGTGTGGTGCTGATGTCGTCGTAATTTGAGTAGGAAGGATCTGAATTTATAGTTCCAGGATAAACCAAGAGATAATCATTGTTTTCAAATGCAATTTCAACTCCTTGAATTATGGCATCCATCTGTGCGTCGTAAGAAACTGTTCCCTGTCTGCAAGCGGTCATGACAATAAAATCCGAGTTCCGCTTTTGATAACTTGGGTAGAAGGCATCAAGTTGGGTCAATTCGTGAAGTAGAATTTCAACTTCCATTTTATTAGCAATTGAAACTTTATCAAGTCTTTCAAAAGTAGTTTGGCTGCCAAAGAACAAAATGGGAATATTTAATTCTTTTCCAAAACGCAACACCCGTTCAGACCACAATAAAAACGTAGGTTCTAGTTCTGATAAAAGTGGTGCCACCAAAATAATTCGCTCATAGGAAACACTAGGTTTGGCCAAGTTTGAGAAAAATACTGTTTTATCACAGGTGGTAAGAAGGTGATCGCGGTCATCCCCTACTAAACGCTTGATAATATTGAGGTCTTGACTGTCATTGACTAATACAATATCTGCTACAAGTTCTTTGGAAACCCTTGAAATTCCAGAAGATAAATTATGATCGATAGTGGCAATTGTATTGAGTTTGGCTTCGTGCCCAGAGTAATGCTTCACAATATCCTCCAAAGATTTTCTCGATTTTCGGATCATCCGTTCTGCATTTTCGTTATCCGGGTAAACACTCACTACGGAAATTGGATTGATCACTTGAGGGTCGGTAATGAGTAACGCAAAATCGAGTAGCCGTTCATTTCCTTTGAGTTCATTCATATAGACCATCAAGTGCTTGTTGCGTAGACGCATTTCGTTGTCCTCAAGTTCGCTATTTTCTGATAGTTTTTGAAGCAATCTTTTTCCTGCACTTTCCGTGACAAATGAAGATGTCATGCATGTAAATAAAATAAGTAGTACCGTACCATTGACGATATTGATACTAAGTATGCCATTTCCGTCATCATATCCAACCATGATGATGGCTAAGGTTGCAGCGGCATGTGCTGTACTGAGCCCGAAAACTAATTGTCTTTCAAGCCCCGTGAGTTTAAAAACAAGTTGGGTAGCATAAGCAGCTAACCATTTTGAAAAGATGGCAAATGTTGTTAAAACTCCAGCAATAATTAAGGGCCAGGTTCCTTGAAAGAAGGCTTTGTAATCGACCACCATCCCCACAAAAATCAAAAAGAAAGGAATAAATAAAGAATTACCTATGAAATCGATGCGATTCATCAGTGTTGAGTGATGCGGAATCAGCTTATTAAGGACTAATCCGGCCACGAATGCACCTATGATGTGTTCTACGCCAGCAACTTCGGCTAGAAATGCTGCAAAAAATACGATTGATAAAACGAAAATATACTGCGAAGTTTTTTCACTGTCGAGTTTACTGAAAAACCAACGAGAAATTCTCGGCACAATGAAAAACATGATCAATGAGAACATGGTCAGGGAGGTGAATAATCTCAGCCAAAAGGCAAAGTCTAATTCTCCTTGATTTGCACTAGAAATAATTGCTAAAATAATGAGAACAGCTGTATCTGTTAAAATGGTCCCGCCGACGGTAATTGCAACTGCACGATGTTTGGTAAGTCCAAATTTACTAATGATAGGATAAGCCACCAGCGTATGTGTGGAAAACATACTCGCTGTGAGCAAAGCGGCAAGCGGCTTCAAATGGAGTACATAAAGACAAAGCGGGTAACCAAGAGCTAGCGGTAAAATGAAAGTAAATATCCCAAACCCAAGGCTTTTTTTAAAGTATCTTCTAAATTGTCGAAGATCAAGCTCTAAACCAGCCATGAACATGATGTAGAGCAGACCAATAGTTGCGAACAACTTGATACTTCCTTCGGCTTCCATGGTTCGGGCTCCAATGAGACCAAGGCCATGTGGCCCAATAAGAACTCCAGAAAGAATGAGCCCAATAATCCCAGGAATTTTCAATCTCCTGAGCACAATAGGTGAAAGTAAAATAATGAAGAGCAGGATGGAGAATACCAACACCGGATTCTTCAGTGGAAGCTGAAATTCATGAATCAGGTGTTGGAAAAAATATCTCATTTTATTACTGCATCATGCCGCCACTTGGCGCTTGTCCGCCACTGAGCACATTGAGGTCAATGTTTTCGGACGGTTGTGGACTTTGTGGTGCACTGCTCACAATTTTTGGCTTGATGAGGCCATGATGCTCGGCAAGCGCTCCCATGTAAGACTGCAGGTTCCCAAGCATAGTGCCATAAGGCCCAGCGCTTCCAAAACTATCCGACATTTCGCCGTTTTCAGCCGCCGCTTGATCCAATGAAGTATAGATTTTTGGCAATACTTGTTTGTAGAGCTTTTGGATCGTAGACTCAAGTGCACTTGTAAATGCACTTTTCGGCACCTTTTGCGCTTTAATTGTAGAACGCATTTTTAACAAGGCATCTGCAACGGCAATGAGGTCTTCAGCGTTGTCGGTGTCTCCGGCCTTAAGTGCATCGGTATGTTCAAAATAGGCAATAATACTTTTGTAGTTGTCTAGTAGTTTCATGCCCAGCTCAGCAGCTTTTTTATTGGCACCAAGGGAATAATACAACTGCACATATTCGTGCAAAATACCTGCATTTAGTGGCCTAATGGTTTGTCCCTGATACATGATCTGGTTGTTCGCCTTATTGATATTCAAGGAATTGAAAATATCTACAGGGTTGATATCACCGTAATCCATGACGGTTTCTTCCGGCATGAGTTCCATAGCACGATCGAGTACTTTTATGGCTTCTTTCTTGCGCCCTAAACTATAGAGTTGTTCAGCAAGTAACAAGAAGTTGGCACGGTACTGAATGGTGTGTCTGCGCGCATAGTAATCTGTCAAGACAGACGCATCTTTCATGTTGCCATAGATGTAGGTGCTCAGCATGTTTTTTTCCATGGCATTGACATCCATGAGCGCTGGTTCTTGCTTTAAAGGAGTGAGGGCATAAGCCATCCCAACTTGTTTGATGAAGCCTGCACTCAATAGCGCAATTGCAAACGAAGATCCGCGGTTACTTGAGAAGTAGATGCCGCGCTCCCAGTTGTTGTTCGCTACAACATCCATCATCATGACTTCTTCTCTTGATAACGCTTGGTCTCTTTCAGGATCAAATTCAAATTCAATCTCGTTGCTGATTTTGTTTGCTTTTACCTTCGCGTCAAGCACCCCAGAGTTGACAGCATTTTGACGGTCTACTTTGAGTGCGAAACGCGTTGAAGGGAAGAAACTGAATTTGTTTTGCTCATCGATGATCATGTTGGCGTCATCGCGGACAAAAGCCATAGCATCAGCGAAATCTACAGTAGCCCAAATGCGTTCAAATTGATCGAGGAGTTCTTGTAGGTTTTGCCCACTGTTATTTTTGAATTCTACTTGCCCATTGCGTGCACCTTCAAAAAGTTTAAATACATTTTGATACTTTGCAATGGTTGCATTGATCATGTCTGTAGAGTCTGTGTTGGCAATTTGCATTTTTAGAGCTTCCATTTCTGGGCTTTTTGCCACTACATCTGCAAACAATGCGCGTGCTTGTTGGTCAAAGTAACCTGCAGCTTGGCGTGCCTCAGCAGGGTTGTGAGCCAAGCGCAATTCAAGTACTTTTTTAATGACTTCTTCAGAAGGATTCTGAGAGAACAATTGCAACAAAGGCATGAAGTAAACTTGATCAGTATTTCCGGCATACATCAAAATTTGATCTTCACGGAATTTGATTGGCAACGGATCAGACTCATAGGTCTTGAGTTTCATTTGATTGGTATACCAGTCTGTGCCCATCAAGGAGAGGTTACAAACCCTGACATCGGTACGTTCGCCTTCAACTTCTTGGAGGTACCAAAGTGGGAAGGTATCGTTGTCACCGTTGGTGAATAAAATACCATTTTTACCACAAGACTCAAGGTAGTTGTAGGCAAGGTCACGAGCTGTTGTTTTGCCACTGCGATCGTGGTCATCCCAGCCTTGTGCGCCCATAATTACAGGAACGGCAAGACCCAGCGCAGCCGCAAGAGCTGCACGAGTTTGGGCGGTAGGCACCACTTTCTTGAGGAAGTCGAAAATAGCGTAAACACCAATGCCAATCCAGAGAGCAAAGAAATAGAAGGAACCAGAGTAGGCGTAGTCGCGCTCACGTGGCTCGTATGGTTTTTGATTTAAATATACCACAATTGCCAAACCGGTAAACAAGAAGGCAAGCGTTACAATAAAGGCATCTTTTGGCATGCGTCGGTAATGGAAAACCAAACCAATGAGCGCCAAAATAAGTGGCAAGAAGAAAAACTTGTTGTGCGCTGTATTTTCTGTGGTATAATAAGGCGCATGTTCTTGGCTACCTAGGCGCGCTTCATCTAGGAAGCTAATCCCGGAAATCCAGTTGCCGTGCATGTTGTCGCCGTGCCCTTGGATATCGTTCTGACGGCCTGCAAAGTTCCACATGAAGTAACGGATATACATCCAGTTGACTTGGTAACGCATGAAATAAGTGAGGTTTTCACCCATTGTTGGCAAGCGTTTGCCATCGCGGCCAAGTTCAGTGCTGGCGCCGTCATTTTCGTTGTAGCCAGACCATTTGGCATAAAGCTGTTTGTGCAAACCTGCTGAAGCGCCTTCGCCGTTGTACATTCTTGGGAAGAAAGTCGTTTGCGAATAAGTTGGCACTGCTCCTTCGCGGATACTTGCGTTACTTTCGTAATATTTCTCTTCAATGCTGTAAGCACCTTTGTTGGCACGAATCCAGGCTTCCGCATCGGCTTCTTTGGTAAAGGCCTTCACCTCAACATCGTTTTCAATGACTACAAAGCGGCGGATGTAATAAGCAGAAAGATCCTTCCAAGCCGAACGGTCTAGAATTTTTGGCCCCTCTTCGGTCATCTCTTCACCGTTTCGGAATGAATTCCAGTAAGGACCAAAAAGGATAGGTGACGAGCCATATTGCTCGCGCTTGAGGTAAGAGTGGAGGGTAACAAGGTTTTCAGGGTCGTTTTCGTCAAGTGGCGTGTTGGCATTAGAACGGATGACAATCACGGCAAAAGAACCGTAACCGATCAAGAGCATGACAAGCCCCATAGCGGCGTTGTAGAGCATGGTTTTGCTTTTTTTATAAGCATAACGCACCACATACAAACAAGCTGCAATTAATAAAACAAAGAAGAAGATGGTACCACTGTAAAATGGCAAACCAATACTATTTACAAAAGCTACCTCAAAGTTGGAAGCCATCGCAATACTTCCCGGAATAACACCTTCTTGGATAAAGCCAAGTGTAAGAATAGAAAGTAAGCCCGTAATGAGTAAGCCCTTGATTGAAACTTGTTCATTGGTGCGGAAATAAAGCATGTAGCCAATGGCCGGAACCACCAAGATACCAAGTAAGTGGACCCCAATAGCAAGCCCAAGCAAGAAGAAAATCAAGAGCAACCAACGGTTTGGACGCAATTCAGTCAGGCGACCGCCTTGTGTGGCTTCTTCCATTTCTTCATCCCATTTGAGAATTGCCCAAAAGATAACTGCCGTAAATAGCGAAGCCATGGCATAAACCTCACCTTCAACTGCTGAAAACCAGAAAGAATCAGAAAAAGTATAAGCCAATGCACCTATGCTCGCTGCAGAAAAAATAGCAAACTGGTTACCACCGGTGAGTGTTTCACCTTGCTTCAGTACAATCTTTTTGATGAGGAGGGTGAGAGACCAAAACATGAAAAGGATGGTCAAAGAGCTCGAAATAGCCGAAAGTGCATTGATATAAACCGCAACATTTTCCGGTGCAGCAAAAAATGAAAACAAACGTCCAAGCACCATAAACAAAGGCGCACCTGGCGGGTGACCCACCTCTAATTTATAGGCTGCTGTAATGTATTCACCACAGTCCCAAAGACTTGCGGTTGATTCTATGGTCATGAGGTAAACTGCCGAGGCAATTGCAAAAATAATCCAGCCAAGGTAAGTGTTCCATTTTGAGTAAGTCATGAGCTCAGTTTGAAGTGTTTAAGTACTGCGAATTTAACAATAATCACGCTTGCATACATACGAAGAGAAAATCAGTTTGTTGCCTTTTTGTTAGCCAAAAATGAAAGAATTATTTCTCTTCTTGCTGAGATTAAATTTGTTTTTTAATTGACAAATTCGACTGAGACTTTTTGTTGAAAGAAAAAAACTTCTTAAATTTGCACACTCGTTGATTGAAACGAAGTTTATTGGCCCATGGTGTAACTGGCAACACGTCTGATTTTGGTTCAGAAGAGTCTAGGTTCGAGCCCTAGTGGGCCAACAAAAAAGCCTCCCAATCGGGAGGCTTTTTTTATGTTATATAAGAGCAAATTCTTATTTGAACAACTTAAATGCTTTTAAAGACATTAAAGGGTCTTGAGTAGGCATTCCTTCAACTGGTGGAGGAGACATCATTACCATTGAGATTTCATTGTCCAATGCAACTTTTTCAACTTGAGGCGCAACGTAAGTTTTCTTTGTTGCTGCTTGACTATTATTTTGAGTTGTTTTCATCTTTTTCAAATATTTCAATTGAACTGCTTACTGTTGGATAAATACTTTGCGTACTTCTACGCCAGAAGTAGAGTTCAAGGTTACATAATAAATACCATTTGCTTGTGCAAGTTGTACACTTGTCTCTAAATTGTTAGTAGAACCCGTGTAAACAACTTTACCAGCAGCATCTGTAATTTGGATATCAGTTACACCTTCAGTAGCTGCAGGCAATTTGATCACTACCACACCAGCAGCTTCTGCATGTACGCTTGCACCTTTTCCGCTGAAGTTAGCAGAGCTGTTTACTTCGTTGTAAACGTTTGTAGGTACTGCGTCATCGATGAGTTGGAAGTGGAGTACAAAACGCTCTGCATTCATTCCTGAGGCAGCATAGAACTCATAAACCGTTCCTGGCTCAAGTGCTTGGATGATTTCTTCTTGCTTGTCTTCTAACCAAACCAATCCGTTTGAAATTTCAAGGTCTTTGATGATGAAGCTATGAACCCCCGTTGTTGGTAATTCCATGGTGATCGGTAAAGACTGTTGTTTTTTCGCTGCATTCAAAGCGTTAATGACAATTTTTTTCCCTCCAACACTTGTATAAAACTGTGGGTAATTGGCTTGCATCATTTTGTCTGCATCCAGCTGATCTAAACCATTGGTAGCTTGATCTTCAGTGTAGACAATTAACTGATCCATATTTTCAGCTTGCTTTAAATTCATTCGAATTAAAACAAAGTCATTATCATTAGAAGACTTCAAGCCGGCCACTGAATTATTTTCAGCAATAAAGTGTGAACGGTCCGTATTGTTAAATGTTAAACTAGCCGCTTGACCAAAGTTTGAAACACGCACCCAGAAAGACTGCATTGGCGGAATGTATCGGGTTAAAATGGTAGACCCGATTGTTGTGCCAACACCGCTCGCATTCACCGTTCCAAAGTTCATCCCAGAACCATCGTGCGTACGATACCACATGGTACCACCAATATTGGTTTTTGTAACTGTAGTCCAGTCAATATAGGATGGATAAGGGTTTGAAACCAGATTAAAGCCTTGAAAACCTGAACCTGAACTGGTTAAGTTATTAGTTGTTATCGAACCGTTATTTATGATACCGCCTGTGAAAGTAATGGTTGAAGTTGTAGGGATGGCTTGCGTGTAATAACCTCTTCCTACTTCTAAATTTTCAGGAGAAGCGTTTGTTAGCGCAATCCAACTATTATTTACCTCATCACGTTTTTTAAGCACGTTAGCTGTATTTGATGCAAAATACACAGAAGAGCTAGCAGCAGAAACAGGACTTCCTAAGTACCAAAATCGACCTGAAGGAGTTGTGCTTCCTGCACCTGTGACATCTTGTTTAACATTGTAAGTTCCAATTCCACCTGAAGCAATTGTACTAGATGCACCTTGCACCAATGTTGCTCCGTTTTCAAGCGTTAAAACTCCATTGTTGGTAAGGATACCATTTAAAGTGAATTTATCTGATGCACCTACAATCAGTTGGCCTGCTGAAATTGTTAGATCTCCTTGTAGCACAACATCGTTTCCAATAGTAAGCGTATTTGTTGGAGACCCCGTATGGTTAAGCGTTAAACTTCCCATGGTATTTGCCCCTGGGGTAAAGTTAATTGTTCCAAGAGATCCTGAATTTGTTTTGTTCAATGTGAAATCCGTAGTGGGACTTACAGAAATTGTTCCGGTACTCAAACTAAAAGCTGTCGTACCACCTGGAAAAAATGTTAAATCATTCCCATTCATGTTTAAGACGGAGCCAGAAATTAAAATGACCCCTCCACTCGTTGCATTTCCAAGCAATAAATCACTTGAGCCACCCGTCGTCGATAATAAAATTGTATTTGCCGTTGTTGCTGTGATTCTAAACCACCTAACCGTATTTCCTGCGCCGATAATAGTTTGAGTTCCTCCGGCTGAACCAGTTGTTCTTAATGTGATTGAGTTAGCATCTGCTGGTGGAGTTACTGTTCCTACATAAGTTAAATCCCCTTTTAAATCAATGGAAGAAAAAGGAGATGAAGAGAGTCCATTGAGTTGTGTGTTTGAGAGCGTCAAATTTCCTAAAATGGTTGTAGTGTTTCCTTGAAATGATTTGGTTCCTGCTCCTGTTAATTTTAAATTTCCATATGAAAGATTGAGCGGAATGTTTAATGAAATATCTTTAAATTCCACTGTGCTATTAGTAGCCAGACTATTGAATGTAGGTAGTGAACTGTTTTCAACAGTCAATTCAGCATTATTAGACACATCAATCAATCCTGAAAAAGCCGCAGTACTTGGTATTGTAAAATCGATTGCATTTGTTCCATCTCCAACCACCACTTTTGAACCTGTTCCTGATACCGTCCAAGGATTTGAAATACTTGCCGTTGACCTATTTCTGATTTCATAAATTACGCCTGCAGCAGTAAAATTCGATGGTGCTGTTCCAGAACCATCCATACTTGTCCCCCATGTGTTTAAGTCACTTACATCACCAGTTGACTTCGAATATAATGTTCCTGTGCGCAGACCACTCACAGCAACATTCACATCAGTTGCACCAGTACTAGAATTTTGAATATTACCAGAGAATGCACCTATTGACGATGCATTTTGTCTGACATATATCGTTACAGGTTCATTTAAAATATTGCCCCCACTAACTGAAAGCGTGATTGGATTATTAGAAAAACCACTACCAGAAGTCATTGAAATCTCATAATTAGACGGCGGAGTTACAATAGCATTTCCAGTCAAATTATCTCCAGAAATAGTAAAACTCTGCTCAGTAGAAGGAGATGAAGAATTCTGGGAAAAACTGTTTAAAGTAGAAAGTGAAGTTATTATTAGTGGTGTGGAAACCACATAACTAGTCCATGATAAATCATCAATTTTAATTTGAGACCCGGCTGTTCTCAACTCAACTATAACAGACCCGACTATATTGATCGATGCTGAATATGTGACAACTGTATTGGTATTTGGGTCAACAATAATAGTACTCCCTTGCTTCGAACCATTTACCCATACCTCAATGGATCTAGAAGAAGTTCCTGTAAATGCTCTAGAATAAGAAAACTGTATCGTACCTATTCCACCTGAAACTTGAGGTGATGTAATCGTCCCTGATCCGTTCGTACAGATTGCTTTACCATTAATTGTTTGATCTGTCCGAGCCAATGTCGCAGACCAACTTAAAGATCCATTACCCGTCCAATTTCTCGTTAAATAGGACGCCGTGGATGCAGTTGGAATATTAGAAAAATCTTCACTCACCTGCCCCTCAACTCTTCCCACAACTAAAAAAGTGAAAGCGATCACTAAAATTGAAAATAAATTCCTAGTAAAATTCAAAGACTTCATAAACATAATTTAATTGCAAAGGTCGTTCACATATGCTTGTGCTAAATTATGCCACTGTTATTGTTTTGTCAACCATAAGTGAAGGCAGATTTACACAATTTTAGATGAGTTTTGCACAATTCCTCCCGTGTGAACAAATAGGATGCGCTTTGGTTCGGGATTGGTTTTGAATTTTTTGGTGGTTTCGGTGAGGAAAGTTTGGAGGCCGAGGAGGGCTTTTGCTGTGTATACAGGTTCGATAGTGAATTGATTGGTGGCGTTGAATTGCTCGGTGAAATTGAGGAGTTCGGGGGTGGTTTTGGCATAGCCGCCGTGGTGGAAGTCATTTAGAACTTGAACTTGTTGGAGGGGGAATTGGAGGTGTGCGGTGTGGGGGTTTTGTTGGGCGGCGTGTGCGAGGGTTTGCATTTCGGAAATGGAGTCGAAACCTTTGAGGACGGGGATGACGATTAGTTTGGTTGAAGGTGGTAAGGCCGTTAGGATGCCTAAACTTGTGGTGGTGGTGCCTTGTGCGAGGCAAACGAGGTCAAAATGTTGGTTGTTGTTTTGAGCAACTGCTTCTTGATAAATTTCGGCACAGCCTAATAGTCCTTCGGGGTTGGCGCCTCCTTCCGGGATGACCCAAGTTGCTTGGTCTTGAATGTGGAGCAGGCCGCTTTGGTGTTTTTGCGCTTGATAACTTGATCTGGAGATGAATTCTAGTTGCATGCCGAGTTGGGCGCAGTGTTTCAGCAGTGTGTTGCTTTGCGCGTTGAGCTCTTCTCCTCTCACCCGTCCAATGATCTGAAAACCAAGTGCGTTAGCCGCTGCAGCGCTTGCTAACAGGTGGTTTGAATAGGCACCTCCGAAAGTAAGGATTTGCTTAACACCGGCCTTTTGAGCTGCTTCTAAATTGCCCTGAAGCTTGCGGAGTTTGTTGCCTGAGATTTCTTGGTGAATTAAATCGTCGCGTTTAACGAACAATTGCAGGGCCTCTGTGTTAAGCAAGGGTAAGCGAAAGCTTTCTAAATGCGAATGACTTTTTAAATTTGCAAACCAACTAGACAACTGCATATCCATGAGCGAAGATTTTTCTGGTTTTTCTAAGCGCGGAAACTTAAACGAAGAGGATTATTATTTGAGCGAGGAAGGCTACATTGTTTTTACAGAAGCTTATCACCTGAAACGCGGTTATTGCTGTAAAAGCGGCTGCAAGCATTGCCCCTATGGTTATGATGCCAAAACGCACACGGTTGGCCCCAAAAAAGAAAATTAATCAATTCCTTTTTCCGGATATTTCCCTTTGTAGTTTTTCAAGATGTCTTTGATTTTTTGAATATCGGCATCGGCGTCGCCCGAGGGCCAAACCAAGCTATGAAAGCCGCCTGTTTTAGTTGCAAAATCAATGTAGGCAACATAAATAGGCACCTTGGCTTTTTCAGCTACATAATAAAAACCTTTTTTCCAGTCGGGGTTGTAGCTGCGGGTTCCTTCCGGAGAAAACACCATGTACATCGTTTCGTTTTCTTCGAAATATTTGATTGCGGTATCCGTGAGGTTATTTTTCTTTTTGCGGTCTACTGGAATGCCGCCAATGGCTTTTAAAAACCAACCAAGCGGGCCAATAAAGAGCTCTTTTTTCATGAGGTAACGCCCTTTTACGCCATATTGGTAAAAGGCCAAGCGCCCTAGAATGAAATCCCAGTTAGAGGTGTGCGGCCCAACAGCAACGACGCATTTTGGAATGCCTGCCGGCGGGTTCGGATCGACCTTCCAGCCGATGAGCCAAAAAATAAATTTTGCAACGAACTTCATGCCCTAAAGTTAAGCAATTCATCTTTCATCTATCTTTACACCATGAAGTTCTTCAAGGAAGTTATTTCTTTACTCGTGATCTTGGCCTTGATCGGCACTTTTGCGCTGTTGAGCCCTTTCCTTGTATTGCCCAAAGCACGCGGCGCCATTGCCCCTGACTTCAGTAGCCAAGACTTTAGTTTACAGCTCATTCCAATCCAAGTAGTTCAAACCTGGATCCTAGAACAGCAGTCTGTTTCAAAAGATGTTGAGGTGCAGGAAACTCTTAAAAACTTCAGTAAAAAAATACAATTCAAAGAAAATACGGCGCTTGAAGGATTTATTTATAATCCCTTTGGTGCTGTCGGGATGTATGTTTTAGCGAACGGACAACAAAGGTATACCTGTTATTTTGTAGCTGGAAGCAATCAGCAAACGGGTTGGTTATCAGATGAGTATTATGCGCATCCGAATGGCCTGTTTTCTTTTAATACAGCCCTTACACCTGCGCTCAAACAACATTTTGAAGCCAGCTTGAAGGCCGCCAAATGGACCACCAAAAAATTTGAAGCCCGAAAACTCAAATTTGAATTATCCAAAGCGCCTTACTTATTAGAATGGCAGAAACACGGATTTGCGCTCCACGTTCCGAAAGAAAGCCCCTTGAACAAAAACAAAATGTTGCAACCAAATGGTTTTCATTTGAGCTGCCCACTTGCCCTGCATGATCTTTTAGGTGAACAAACACCATTAAATGGCCTTACTGCCATTTCCATGAATTATTACGGCGCCAAACTCAATGAAAAACAAGGGCTCGAACTTGCATTTGAAACCTTGTTGTCTTTTCAAACTGATGCCAAGCTTCAGGAATTTCTTAGTGCGGTTCAAAAACTTGACAACGATTGGGAGTGGCATCCTAATTATGTCCGAATCAACGATGCCAATTACGCCTTTAAAAAAGAGGGCAACAATTTGTTTGTCTGTAGCTCTCCGCAAAAATATTTGAAAGGTGGAAATTTTGCCTCACAACTAAAAACGCAGAGCCTTTATTGCGCCGGAGATCCTAAACTATTGACCAAACTAGACAACGCAGGCTGGGCTGCTGCGGTGCTCGAATTATTCCCGATTTACCGCGCCCTCAATGACCTCAGCGCACGCACGAAGTCTGTGTCTACACACAACCAAACCATCAGTTGGCAACTTCATAAGAAGTATTATGCCGCAGGTGAATTCCTAAAACTCTTCGGAACGGCTTTTGAGTAAAATATTGGAAACGTATTTTATTTTTTCTAGCTTTACAATACTGAAGTACTCTTTTTCAATTATTTACAAGCTTAACACATGACTAAAATTTTATTTTCCGCCAGCCTTCTTTTCTTAAGTTCTGCAGCCTGGAGCCAACTTTTTGCAACACTTCCTGCGTCAGCTGATTGCCCTATTGTTTACCACGATAACTATAATTCTGAAAATCAAAATTATGGCAACGCTGCTTTTATAGCCGCATTTCAAATGCCAGGGAACCAAGGTGGTGTCAACACCAACAGGGCGCTAATTGCTTTTGATTTATCGAGCATCCCTGTGGGTTCTACAGTGCTTTCCGCTAAACTCAATCTTTACGCTTATACTGATTTTACAATTTCGCCTTTTCAAAATGGCCACTACGGCAGCAACCAATGCAAACTCAGCAGAATCGGCACAAGCTGGAATGAATTTTCGGTAACCTGGAATACCCAACCAACTGTCTCTGCTTTAAATGAAACCATCCTGAACCAAAGCACGGCACCTGATCAAGATTACCTCAACATCAATGTTACGGCGCTAGTACAAGATATGGTTGACAACCCGAACTCTAGTTTTGGTTTTCGTCTTGAATTAGTCAATGAAGTTCCTACGGCAAATCTTTCTTTTTGCAGCAGCGAGTATTCAAATCAAGCGAAACAACCCTCATTAGTGCTTGAATACCGCTTACCTACTGCTTCTGTTTCAGAAATACATGCTAGCCAATTCACCTTATTTCCGAATCCTACAGCGCAAATGCTGAACCTCCGTTTTGAAAATCCTGCACCAAAAAGAAGTTTTGTTATTTATGATATGCAAGGCAGAGCGGTGTTACTTTCAAATGCCGAACAAAAAGAAACAGCAATTGATATTTCAAATCTAGCCTCTGGCAGCTATACAATTAAGGTACAAGATGCCACAGAGATTTTCACGACACAAAAGTTCGTGAAGCAATAAGCTATAAAAAAAGCCCCGCTGCTGAACAACGGGGCCTTCCACTCTATTACAAACAAACTGTTTAGCGGATAAAGAGCAATTCTCTGAATTTTGGCAATGGCCATAATTCGTCTTCAACTAAGAGCTCTAGTTTATCTGCATGATATCTGATTTCATCGAAGTGAACTTTTACTTGGTCACAGTAAGCGATGGCTTTGTCTTCTGCATGCTCAATTTTGTTGGCGATTTTGCGTTGCGCTAACATGGCATCAGAAGCTTCTTTCATTTTATTGATGTGCATCGATACTTTTTCAAGCAATTCAATTTGTGCTTTTCCTGCTGCTCTACCTGCTTTATCACCAAGGACAGAGATGAGGCCTTGTACGTTCTGAATCAGCTTGTTTTGGTATTCAACCGCTGCTGGAATGAAGTTGTTTTGAACGAGGTCACCCATCAAACGAGATTCAATTTGAATTTTAAGGATGTAGTTTTCGTATTCGATTTCAGCGCGTGCTTCTAATTCACGTGGCGTCAATACTTCCATTTCTTCGAAAAGCTTGGCGACTTTTTTATCGTGCCATACTTTAAGCGCGCGTGGCGTATCTTTCAAGTT
>JAURHO010000203.1 GCA_030833265.1 Crocinitomicaceae bacterium
CTTTTACTTGTGTAACCAAACTGTAAGAGGCGGGAGGGAGATATTGGTCATTTTGCCGGCCGTGATATTGGATGCCATCGATGAAAGCTTGGGTGTGTTCAACGCGTACACCTAAGGCAAAAGGTTTAGCCTTTATTTGAATCTTGTTTTGATGCAGTAACTCAAAAATATCTCGGGCTGAATGACCTGTCGCTAAAATGAGTTTTTCAACTGGAATCTTTTGCTCGTGGTTGATTTCTATACTGGTAATTTGTGCTCCCTTGAGCAACACATTGGTCAATTTGTGTTCAAAATGAATTTCACCACCAGCTGCCAAAATTTGTTCGCGAATGGCTTCAATGAGTTGTGGCAATTTATTGGTGCCAATATGCGGATGAGCATCAATCAAGATGTCTTCTTTGGCGCCAAACTGAACCAATAATTCCAAGACCTTTTGTACATCGCCTCGTTTTTTAGAACGCGTATAAAGTTTTCCGTCAGAGTAAGTTCCGGCTCCGCCTTCGCCAAAACAATAATTGGACTCCGGATTGAGCTCGTGGTTCTTCGTGAGTTTGGCGAGGTCGCGTCGGCGCGCCCTGATGTCTTTTCCGCGCTCGTAAATGATGGGTTTGATGCCACATAAGATGGCTTCAAGTGCAGCAAAGAGTCCGGCGGGGCCTGCACCAATAATATGAACACTTTGCGCTGTTTTAACAACTTTTGGAAAATGGTAATGCTCAAAACGGGCGCCTAATTCTTGATCGATGGCTACTTCTAAAGTGGCATTGATTTTTATTTGGCGCTGACGGGCATCAATGCTGCGTTTTTTCCAACGAAAATGAAGTTCTTGTGTCGGTTTAAGCCCCAATTCTTTTCTGATTTTTGAAGTCAAAAATGCAGGGTCTTGCGCTTGTTCAGGGCTGCATGCAAATTGCAATTGCGTCATCATCCTTCAAAAATCAAAGAGAAGTACCAAGCTTTGTTATACAGTTGGTCTATTGGATTGGAAACTGGCGTGTAATCTTGAATAAAGCTGCTTTTGAAGCCATAGCTATATTTGAGTTCGAGTCCAAATTTGAAATAGGGTGCAAAGAATTCTAAACCTGCGCCAATTTGCCCTTGCCAATCATTTTTTTTGATTTTGACAAAGGGGTCATAAAAATTCTGAGAGGCATCTTGCTGAGATTGCAAGTCTATGGAATATTGCATGCCAAACAAAGAGTAGGCCGTGAAGTTGTTGTAACGCTTGGTGCGAAACTGCAGCATCATGGGGAATTCAAGGTTGGTGGAATTGACTCTTTGCGTTCCGACGCCGTTGTTGAACCAAATGGTGTCTAAGCTCTGATATTGAAGGACTCTTTCTTGAAAGGAAAGGGTAGGGATGACTCGAAATCGGATGGTAGGTGTACCTAACTTAATGGTGGTTAATATGCCTAGCTGCCCTCCAGGTTGAGCTTCATTGGTAAGTGAAAGCAACTGATATTGGTTGTAGGCATTTGGTTTCTGCATCACGGTAAAGTCTGAAGAATTGACACCGAGCATGAAACCAAAATGAATGAAGCGCTTGTCAAAATTTTTGTAGCGTTGTTGTTTTTGGGTTTGTGCTATACTCCCAAACGAACTCAATAAAATAAGAACTACAACGAAACGCATTGGCAATTAACGAAAGGGCATTTGTATTATTGTGTATCTGACTTTTGCCCAACGTAAATGCTGGCAATGCCTCCACTCAGGCGAATCGTTTGTTTGGTTTGAAAACCTACTTTTTGCATCACGGCAATAAAGGAAGCGCCTTCAGGGAAAACAGCCACACTTTCAGGTAAATAAGTGTAGGCCCTTTCATCTTTGGAAATGTATTTACCAAAAAGTGGAATCATGACATTTGAATAAAACGAAAAGAGTTGTTTGATTGGGAAAGTCTTGGGTTTTGAAAACTCCAAGACAACAGCGGTGCCGCCTGGCTTGAGTACTCTGAGCATTTCGCCTAAGCCTTTTTCTAGGTTTTCAAAGTTGCGAACACCAAAACCAACGGTAATGGCATCAAAAGTATGGTCCTCGAATGGCATGTTTTCAGAGTCTCCGAGTTGCATTTCAATGATATGGTCGAAAGCTCTTTTTTTCATTTTGGTTTTGCCAACCTCCAGCATTCCTGAAGAGATGTCCATACCAATGATTTTTGTCGGATTCAGTTTTAAAGAAGCGATGGCAAAATCGCCGGTGCCAGTGGCTAAGTCAAGAATGACTTTAGGTGCTTGGTTTTTAAGCTGCTTGACTGCTTTTTTTCGCCAAAGATGATCGATACCTAAAGAAAGAAAGTGATTGAGAAAATCGTAGTTAGCGGAAATGTTGTTGAACATTTGTGCCACTTCTTCTTTTTTAGTTTTCCCGGAATCGTATGGTTTGACTACTTTTTCAGACATAATTAAGAGAGGTTTTGAAGAGCTTCTTCAAGTAAAAGTTGTTTATGAATGCTGACTACACCAGGGCTTTCGCAAACCAAGCCGCCTGCTAAATTGGCAATGGCTGCTATTTGTTGTGGGCTTGCACCGCAGATAAGACACAAGCTAGCTGTTGCAATCACGGTGTCACCTGCACCCGAAACATCTGAAATATTGCGCAAATGAGCCGCTAATTTGTGGTGCGTTTGGCCGTCGAAAAGTTGAACGCCGTGCTCTGACAAGGTTACAAATGATATATGGTTGCCCAATTGCTGTTGTAATTGCTCTAGGGCTTTATTGAGCGCCGTGGGTTCTTTGCTGTAATCAAAATGGAGGTCTAGGCCTTCTTTGAGTTCTTTTAAGTTGGGCTTAAAAAGCGTGCAGTGCTGGTAGCTTAAGAAATTTTTCTTTTTGGGGTCAACTGCTGTAGGGATGTTTCTTTTATTGGCTTCTGCAATGACCCATTCAATGAGTTCTTTGGTCAGGACGCCTTTGTTGTAATCTTCTAAAATTACGCCATCGATTCCTTGCTCAAAACACTGCATTAAGCTGCTTTTTAAGGCGCTTGTTTCAGTAGGAGTAAGGTCATGTTGGTCTTCGGTGTCAATTCTTAGCAATTGCTTGCTGCCTGAAAGCACCCTGGTTTTAATGGTGGTTTTGCGTTCAGCAGAATCAATGAGCGCGGAGGTATCGATTTGAGCGGCTTCAAAAAGATT
>JAURHO010000204.1 GCA_030833265.1 Crocinitomicaceae bacterium
CGTGTTGCTTTACTTCTTTCTACAATTCGAGCTGTGATTTCAGCAATTTTTGGGTGTATCATGAGGCCGTGTAATAAATTTGATCAATGTGGTTCTGAAAAGCTGCAATTGGCAAATTATTTGTTGCCGCCGTTTCAAAAACGGTTAATTTTTGAGCTCCGGTAAGCATCAAAAGTAAATTTCTTGAACGGCAAAGTAGTGCTGCAGAACAAGTAATTCTTTGGGTGGGATGAGCGGGTGCATTGGTATTGAAAATGAGCTGCGATTTTCCGTGAAGGGCTAAATCGGATGCAGCATCATTTGGGAAGATTGAAGCGGTGTGTCCGTCAGGGCCCATTCCTAAGAGCACAACATCTGGTTCCGTAAAAATACGGTAAGCGTCTTCGATTTCTTCAAGATTTTTAGCGTAGTCGTTTGGGTTGCTTACCATCGGAACAAATTGGGCAGCTTGGGCCTTGTTTTGAAGGAGGGTATTTTGGATGAGCAAGTGATTTGAAAATTCGCTGTCTGGCCCTACAAAACGTTCGTCGACGAGGCCTACAACTACCTTGCTCCAGTTGAGTTCAACTTGGGAAAGTAAGCGGTAAACACCGCCGGGTGTGCTTCCGCCAGATAACAGTAGGGTAGCTTTACCACGTTCCGTGATCGCTGTTTTTAAGTTTGTAGCGATAGCTGCCGTGAGTTGCGCTTCTAATTCAATTTTAGACGCAAAATGGATCATTCTCTCCAGGTTTTAGTGATCCAAGTTTCGTCCTCATTAAGGATGTCGTCTCCGGGGCCCCAAGTGCCTGCTTCGTATAGCACATTTGGCATATTGCTGTCTTTCCAACCATTAGTAACAGATTCAATGAAAGTCCAGGCTGCCTGAAGCTCATCCTGACGCATAAATAAAGTTTGGTTACCGCGAATGACGTCGATGATTAAACGCTCATAAGCTTCTGGGAAGCGCTCCTTAAAAGAGTCGTTGTAGTCAAGTTTAAGTGCAATAGGCTTGTAGCGATAGCCACCTGGGCCAGGGATTTTGGTCATTTGGATCAATTCAATGCGCTCTTCTGGTTGTAGGCGGATGATCAATTTGTTATTATTGAGCTTCTCTTTAGAAGGGAAAATATTATGCTTGACTTCACGGAAGTTGATGACAATTTCAGAATAACGTTTGATCATGCGTTTTCCAGTTCTGAGCAAGAACGGAACGCCTTTCCAGCGCCAGTTGTCCACGTAGGTTTTAATAGCAACGAATGTCTCTGTTTTGGATTCGTATTTTTCGATGTCTTCTAGGTAGCTATTGACTTGCACACCATTCGAAACCCCTCTTGTATATTGACCTTTTACAGTATCCTTAAGAATGGATTTTTTATTGAGTGGACGCAAAGCTTTTAAAACTTTTAGTTTTTCATTGCGAACTTCGTCTGCTTCTAGTGCCACTGGTGGGTCCATCGCCACTAAGCAAAGCAACTGCAGCAAGTGGTTTTGAACCATATCAAGCAACGCCCCCGACTGATCGTAATAAGAGGCGCGCTTTTCAACGCCAAGACTTTCTGCTACGGTAATTTGTACGCTTTCAATATTTTCCGAATTCCAAGCGCGTTCAAATAAGTTGTTGGCAAAACGCAAGACCATCAAGTTCTGAACGGTCTCTTTTCCTAAATAATGGTCAATGCGGTAAATCTGATGTTCTTCAAAAGCTTGCGTGATTTCTGCATTAATGGCATTTGAAGAATCAAGGCTATGGCCCAACGGTTTTTCAAGAACTACTTTACTTGTTTCTTTAACAAGGCCACAAGCTTTCAATGATTGAGTAATTGGACCGAAAGCAGAAGAAGGAGTAGAGTAGTAGTAAATGTTTTGAAAATCAGGATATTGATTTAAAAATGCAGTGAGATCTTTGTAGTTTTCTGCCGTTGCATTTTCTGCCTGAATCAGTTGGACACGCTTTAAGAATTTATCAATCTCAGCGCGACTATATTTGTGGTGATCACTTCCTTCTAAAAAGGGAATGAGTCTTTCATGAAATGCGGCCAGATCTGGTGCCTTTCTAGTAATAGCAACGATATTGTAGGGAATATTGAGCTGCCCATCTAGATCGCGATGAAACAAGGCAGGAAGTATTTTGCGAATGGAGAGGTCACCATCGCCGCCGAAAACAACAATATTGAAAGGTTGAAATCGTTCTTGGTGAGCTTGGTTTTTTGTTGTGGCTTTCATGCCTGTAAGTTTAGTTTGTGTCAAATTTACACTAAGTGAAATAAAAAAGCAATTAAAATATTTAAATTTAGCAACCTATCTTTGTTTATAACGTTTTGATGCCGATGAGAGTTTATTTTTTAATTATAATATTAGTTAACTCACTGTTAGTTAATTATTTAAACGCCCAAACGTATGTCTACGGTCAATTAACGGGCTCCCCAAATATGATTACAACCGGTTGGAATTTAACCGGAAATGCACATATCGGAGATACTCCAGGCGATGTCGACAACTTCTCAAACGAAATGATTTTAACCAACATTGCCACCACACAGTCAGGTGGCGTGTTCTTTAATACACCAATTAACTTATCTCAGTGTCAAAAATGGACGGTCGAATTTGATTACCGCATATGGGGTGGGAATGCCGCTGATGGCTTGGCTTTTTGCTTTATCAATACACCACCTACGGGTTTTGTTGTCGGCGGTGGAATCGGAATTCCGGGCACGGCACAAGGAATGAAAGTTGTGATCGATACTTATGACAATTGTTCACAAGGTGGAACCAATCCGGAACTGCAAATTTTTAATGGAATTGGCTACAACGAATGTATAGCAACCACACCAAAAGTTCAAAATTCAGGAGGAAGTTTGAATTACCTCAGAAACTCCAATTATCAACCAGTAAAAATTGTCTACAACAACGGAGTGGTTACTGTTTTTGTTAATAATGTTGCGCTTCTAACAGCAAATTATACCATCGGTTTTACCGGCTACATGGGCTTCACAGCTAGTACTGGTGCGCTCTATGACATGCATTCCATTCGAAATGTCATTATTTATACAGATCAAGCCGTTTCAAATGCGGGTGTAGATGTCAGCACTTGCTCCGGAGAAAATGTAACAATTGGTGCTGCACCAAACACTGGTTATGTATATAGTTG
>JAURHO010000205.1 GCA_030833265.1 Crocinitomicaceae bacterium
GAAAGCGCTGTATTTGCCTACAAGGTAGACAACGTCTATAGCAAGGCCCACGAAGGCGGCATCTTGTACAATGACCCCGCCCTCGGCATCGATTGGCAAATAGATAGTTCAGAGATTTTACTTTCAGAAAAAGATTCAGTTTTGCCCACGCTTGAGGAGTGGAAAAATAGATAAGCAAGAGCAATGAATTGGAAACTCTTCTTTAGAATTACCTGGATCATGACCGTAATAGGCATCATCATCCTTTCCTTGCTTCCGCCAGCCAACATGAATTACCAACTCTATGGCAACGACAAAATTGGCCACACTTTTGCCTACGCCATCCTGAGCCTCAACTCCATGCTGGTCTTTCAGCGCTGGCCAAAATGGCTCCTCATTTTTACCATGATCGGCTTCGGCATCTTCCTCGAATTTGGCCAAGCGCTCATCCCGGGCCGCCAACCCTCTATCTACGACGCCCTCGCCAACACCAGCGGCGTCATGCTCGGCATCATTATTTACACCAGAGGGAAATACGAGCGTTTGGTGAGGTGAAATTCGATTTTCATCAGAAAATATTCAGATTTTACTCATTTGGGATAACTGACAAAACCCAAATAAATTAAATGAAATTCTTCAAAAAATTAAACTCCCCTGATCATCTAGAACTTCACATTTTCACTATTTTTATATTATATTTTGTTCTACCATTTATTAAAATCAAAAGATGAAGAATTCTAGCAAAAATCAAACACCAATATCAAAATTGCCTTTAGATGCTTCATTTCTATTTGATAAAGAACATGAAGTTTTCATAGATCAAATATTAAAACAAAGTCTTAAAGAAGTTAAAGAAGGTAAAGTCATCCCACACGAAGTCGCGATGAAACAAGCCGCTCAATGGTTGAAGGAAAGTTCAAAATGAAACTCCACCTTCTACGCCACGCGAAAACCAATCAAGTTTCCCCCACCGGTAAAGACTTCGACCGTGAATTATTGCCACGCGGTTATGAGCAAATTGCTGAGCTCAAGATATTCCTGAAGGAAAACCCTATTGCACCCAAAACCATTTTGTGCTCTAGCGCCATTAGAACACGGCAAACTTTGGCAGAGATGAAAGGTTTGTGGCCAGGCGCCGATATTCAATACCTTGACGAACTCTATTTGGCTGAAAAAGAAGAAATCTTAAAATTGATCTGCGCACAAAACAGCCCACATGAAATACTCGTGGTTGGGCACAATGAAGGCCTCAGTGAACTGGCTATGAATTTAGCCCACCCTCCTCACCTGCTCAAAACCTGTGGCTTCATGAGCCTAGAGTTTCCCTTCGAAAACAGCGCCTACATTTCACAAGATACGGGGAGTATTTTGGGGATGTTTCGGGTGATGTAAATGATTTTCTATCTCAAAAGAGCACCGGCGGGGATGCCTAATTCTTTACTTAGAACTTTTATCATCTGAAGGCTTAAAGATCTCTTGCCATTTAATATTTCTGAGACACGAGACCTGGTTCCGAGCCATTTTTCTAAATCTTTGCGTTTGAGCTTGAGTTGATCCATTCTGAATTTGATAACTTCAATAGGTTCAGGTGGTAATATTGGAAAATGCTTTAATTCATAATGCTCAATTAAAGCCATAAGCAATTCGGCATCTTCATGCTCTGTTGTACCTTGTTCGGCATGAAAAATAGTTGCCATCTTGGCTAATGCATCTTGATAATCTTGTTCTGTTTTTATGACTTTCATCTTAATCAATTTAAATTATTGTGGCATCTATTTTATCATATTCTTCATGAGTGCCAACGAATCTGATGAAGACCCATCCTGAGTTATAATTTATACTTACCACTAAGCGGTATTTATTTCCTTTAATATTGAAAACGACACGATTGTTTGCAATTAAACTAGATGATCTAAATTGCTTTTTAACATCATGTGGACTTGACCATTCGGCTTTTTTTGCTTCACTATACCAAATTTTCAATGGCTGCTCTGAATCTGAACGGCCTGGTTTTTCCCAATGTCTAACTAAGGCACTGAGGGCGATGATATTTTTCATCTTCGACAAAATTAAGTGATTTATTTATATGTTCCCATATTGGGACCCTTATTTTTAATTAAAAAACTCTAACGTAGAAATGAAAGCCTTATTCAACCTTATGATATGTAAATTCAAATCAATCCGTTGATTTACTGAAGCTCCTGCCATCCTGTCAGCAAAATGCAAATGGCACTATCCTTGCCTAAGGTGCTGCATGCGATACGATCCTGCATTTGAGAAAAGTCTGAAGCCAGCCATGCTGCCTGCCTTTTTGGTGGTGCTGCTTATGTGGTTAGCATACTGGGCCGACGCACTTTTTGTGACGGACTTTCAGCGTTACGGTTTGCAAGCACAAACCCTTCAAGGTTTACGCGTCATATTCTTTATGCCCTGGATCCATGCTGCTCATGATATCAAGCATATCTTGAATAATAGCCTCCCTACTTTTTTACTCCTGACCCTGCTGTTTTATTCTTACAGAAAAGTGGCGTGGCGCGTGTTTCTCTTGAGTTGGTTGTTTACCGGTGTGCTTTTGTGGTTTATTGGCGGTAGTAACGGCGCCATTCATATTGGTATGAGTGGTGTTATTTATGCACTTGCGGGGTTTCTTTTTACTTCGGGTGTGCTTCGAAAATATTTGCCCTTGCAAGCACTGTCTTTGTTTATTGTGTTTTTATATGGCTCTTTGATTTGGGGTGTCTTCCCTACCCAACCGCGTGTGTCTTGGCAGGGACACCTTTCCGGCTTAATTGTGGGTGTAATTCTGGCTTTTATTTACCGCAAGCAGGGGCCACAACGCCCAAAATATCAGTATGAAATTGAAAAAGAACTCGGCATAGAACCGCCTGATTTCGAAGGTGACCTCCGCAGGGCAATTGAAGCAGAGCAAGAAGCAGAAAGACAGTTGCAAGAAATAAAACAAATTCAGACTCCGGAAAACCAAAAGCCCCCAATTATTGTTTACCAATACAAAAAGAACGAGTAATTTTAGGGCGTGGATAGCATCAAAAATAAAGTCAAAGAAAGTGGCCTGATTCAATTAGACCTCACCGACTACAAGCCAAAAAGGGCACCTGTTGGCCTTGATGTAGCCCCTCAACTTTG